>NZ_JBIVHB010000005.1:201118-349182 GCF_044748965.1 Cupriavidus sp. NPDC089707 | reverse complement strand
CCTCAGGTCGTATGCGGTATTAGCTAATCTTTCGACTAGTTATCCCCCACGACAGGGCACGTTCCGATGTATTACTCACCCGTTCGCCACTCGCCACCAGGCCGAAGCCCGTGCTGCCGTTCGACTTGCATGTGTAAGGCATGCCGCCAGCGTTCAATCTGAGCCAGGATCAAACTCTTCAGTTCAATCTCTGTGTGACCCTCGCGGGTCTCGCTCTTTCGAGCGGTCGCTCACTCTCAGAAAACTGACTGACCAGATCCGAAGACCCAGTCACGTTTTGCTGTGCGAGCACTGATAACTTTTGAAGCAACACCGTCCGAAGACAGTGGCGTCCGCTACCCAGCGCCCACACTTATCGGTTGTTTGTTTGTTAAAGAGCTTCGCTTCCCGGCTTTGCCGTTCAGCGCGCTGCGTTGTCTGCAGCAGAGAAACGAGATTATGCAGAGCTTTCTTCGTTTCGTCAACCGTTGCAGCAATCTTTTTTTTGCTGCGGTCAGCGCGCCAACTTCGCTGCGCCAACCTCCCGGTCGACCCCGCAACCCTTGTCAGTGCTGCCTTGCAGCGCTGCGTTGCGAGGGGGCGAATATTAAGGGACGTCAGTGGGGTTGGCAAGGGGTTTCAGGAAATAATTCGATTCGTCATGGAGGTGGCGCAAACTCCCCTTCCGAGGTGGGCCGGCGCCGATGTTGCGCCCTCCTATATAGATGTCACAGAAAGGTGCAGATGTTTGTCATGCACGACCCGTTGATTCATGATCTGGGCTTCAGCCTCGTGCAGCCGCGCGAGCATTCCGAATGCGGGATCTTCCATGACCATCCGAATCGTAAGACTGGGAACGCCACGCGCAGCAGACGAAGGGCTGCGAATTGGTACTGTGCGGCGGCCGCCACGCGGCGTAGCAAAGTCCGAGTTCGCCAGCCGTGATTATTACGATATTTGGTACCCCGCCCTGTCTCCGACCCCGGAGCTGGTCGCGCAGGCGCAGGCAGCAGCGGACGACAAGGCATGGCGAGCATTCGTCCGGCATTTCCGTAAGGAAATGGCCGAGCCGGAGCCAAGCCGCACGCTCGACCTGCTGGCTGCGCTGTCGCACCAGACCAATTTTTCACTTGGTTGCTATTGCGAAGACGAGGCGCACTGCCACAGGTCGGTGCTGCGCGAACTGCTGGCCGAGCGCGGCGCCAAGTTCGGCTGATCCACCCCTGCCGTGCGGGAGGATTCCCGCTTTGACCTTTTCGCTTGCGCAATCCGATGGCCCTGAACGTTGTCTGGCTCGGCTTTTTCCTGGTTTCCTTTGTCGCAGCATGCATTCGCCTCGCCAGCGGCGACCTGGCTGTCTTCCCCGCCATGCTGTCGAGCCTGTTCGACAGTGCCCGTACGGCCTTCGAGATCGCGCTCGGCCTGGCGGGCGTGATGAGTTTGTGGCTGGGGATCATGCGCATCGGCGAGCGCGCCGGGGTTGTCGACGCCTTTGCCCGGCTGGTGAATCCATTGCTGCGGCATTTCTTTCCCGGCGTACCGCAGGGACATCCGGCGCAGGGCGCCATGATGATGAATGTGTCGGCTAACCTGCTGGGCCTGGATAACGCGGCGACGCCTCTCGGGCTGAATGCCATGCGCGAGTTGCAGACGCTGAACCGTCGCCCGGACGTGGCCACCGATGCGCAGATCATGTTCATCGTGCTGAATACGGCCGGATTGACGTTGATCCCGACCTCGGTCATTGCAATCCGACAGGCAATTGCCGTCAAGCAAGGGCTGGTGGGCTTCAATGCGGCGGACATTTTCCTGCCGACGCTGCTGGCCACCGGTGGCTCGTGCCTTGCCGGTCTGCTGGCTGTCGCTTGGGTACAGCGGCTCAATGTACTGCGGCCCGCCGTGCTGGTTGCACTCGGCACAGTTGCTGCGGCACTCGCCGGCATGTTCGCCTGGCTGAAGCAAGCGCCGCCCGAGCAGGTCGGCAGCGCGACGGCGTTGGCCGGCGCGGGCTTTATCCTGTCGCTGATCACGCTGTTCCTGGTCTGCGGTGCCCTGCGGCGGGTCAACGTCTATGAGGCCTTTATCGACGGCGCCAAGGAAGGTTTCGGCGTGGCCGTGCAGATCATTCCTTATCTGGTCGCCATCCTGGTTGCGATCGGTTTGTTCCGGGCGACCGGCTGCATGGACGTGCTGATGGGCTGGCTGACGCTGGGCTTTGCGCATCTCGGCATCAATACCGAGTTTGTCCCGGCCTTGCCGGTCGGTTTGATGAAGATCCTGTCAGGTGCCGGCGCGCGCGGACTGATGGTCGACGTGATGACGACTTATGGGGTCGACTCATTCCAGGGACGCCTTGCGGCCATCATCCAGGGCTCGACCGAAACCACATTCTATGTGTTGGCGGTCTACTTCGGCAGTATCAATGTGCGGAACACCCGGCACGCGCTTGGCTGCGCGTTGGTGGCAGATGCCGTCGGCATTTTTTGTGCCGTAGGCGCGGCTTATTTGTTTCGCTAGCGATGGCGACTCGGTCTTGTTGTATGAATACAACGTCATTGTGCGTATCGCCAGACATTGATACAACTGCACTTGGTGCGACGCAACAAACCGTGTATAGTGAAGTCTGTCTCCTCCACCACCTCGGTGGATTCCAACCCACGCACAACCTGCGTGGGTTTTTTTTGCCTTGAGGCCGACCACTGCAACAGTCGTTACGCAGCAAGCGCCAGCAAGGCTTAGGCTTTGTGCATCACGCACCACTAGTGCCTTTTGCCGCCCCTGACCAGGGCATCGCATGGCAGCGCGGTTCTATCCGCCTGCTTTTGTTGCGACGCACCAATACCTGTCGTAGAGTGGCCACACGAAGGTCACGCCAACCAGGCGTACCCGTCCTGTCCAGCCCCGCATGTCGCTACCCGCCTGCCTGATCCGCTTCTGGCCGGAATCCTCGTTGCTCCGGCGCGGGCTTGTCTATGCACTCTCTTACCTCGCGCTTGCTTGTGTCGGCTGGCTAACCAGCGACCAGGGCTACCTTTGGTCGGCCACCGCGTCGATCTGGACGTGTCTGGCAGACCGACAAGGTACGGCGTCCGCACGGCTGTCGAGCCTCGGCGCTGTCGGTATCGGCGGCGCATTGGCCAGCGCGTTGGGCACGGCCGTGGCGCCGACGCCATGGCTCGCCTTGCCTGTGGTCATGGCGGCAGGACTGGCCGCCGGACTGGCCGAGGTTCGCGGCACGGCGTCCGCCCTGGCAGCCAAACTGCTCTACGTGGTACTGGTCGCCGCCTCCCTGCAGCCGGGCGCAACCGGGGACTTGGCCCCACTGGCCCTGCACAGCGGACTGGACTATCTCCGTGGTGGCATGTTTGCCTGCCTGGTTTGCCTGGCGCTGATCCCGTCCGAACGCGATGTGCGGCCGCGACGCGAAGTGCTGGCCGTGTATGAGGCGCTGGTACAGTTCGCCGTCGTACTTGCGGACAGCGCGGACAGCCACGATCTTGCCGCCTGCAAGCAGGATCTGCGCAATCGGATCGAGGCTGCCCGTGAGGCGATCGAAGCGCGCCGCAGCCTGCGCGACGCCGTCCACTTGCTGCACTACATCTATGCCGTCGGCATCGCCGACGCCGTCTTCGCCATGCTCATTGTGGCAGGCGAACTGCGAGACCGTGCAGCCCATGGCGGCCATGGGCTGCCGCTGCGCCATATTGCACGCAGCGTGGCCGACGCCCGCGACCAGGCCAGGGAAGCCCTGGCGCGACATGCACCTGACCTGCCCGCATTGAGCGCCGCCCTGCGCCATGACCTGCGCAGGCTGACCGCGTCCGGTCCCAATACCGGCGTCCCGCCGTCATACCAATCCGCCTTGTCGGCACTGGCCCGCTACCCCGGCTTTGATGCCTGGCGCGCTGGCTTCGCGTGGCCTCAGCGCGGCGCGGGTCACGGCGCCGCCCGCTTGCTGGGCAGCGTGGCGGATCATCTGGCACGCGATGCCGTCGCGGCTCGCCATGCATTGCGGCTGGCGCTGGCCGGCAGCCTTTGCCTGGTGCCGGCGCAGTTGTGGCAGCTCGACCATGGCTATTGGGTCGCCGTCACGGTGATCATGGTGCTGAGCCCCCGCCTGCAGACGACACGCCAGGTGTCGCTGAAGCGCTTTGCCGGATCGCTGGCGGGCGCGCTGTGCGCGTGCGTGATCAGCCTGTTCCACCCTGCGCCGGCGTTCGCCCTTGGGATCAGCGCCGTTTTCCTTGCGGTGGCGTATGCCAACCGCCTGGCCGGGCAGCCTGGGGGGTTCGCGTTTTGCCTGACGCCGGCTGTGATCCTGTTCTCCTGGGTAGCCGCACCGACTCTCGACAGCAGCCACTTTGCGGCGCTGCGCGGCGTCGACACGGCTGCCGGCTGCCTGATCGCGCTGGCCACCTATTATTTGCTGGCACCGCGCGTGGAAATGTCGCGGGTGTTCCGTCATGCCATCGATGCCGTGACGGTCAACGCCGTCTATCTGCGCGCCGCACTTGCCGCCGCACGCGTGGCAGACGGTAACGCCACCTCCGGCGCGCCACGGCTGGAGGCCTTGCGCGTCGCCGCCGGCCGCGCCTCGAACCGTGCCGAGCACACGCTTGAGCAGTCGGCCAGCGCGCTGGCACCAGCCTGTGCGAAAGCCTACCGGCAAGTCCACGCCACGGCGCGACGCATGGCGGCGCTGGCTGGCGTGGTACGCGCCGGGATCGAATCCGGCGCGTTCCCCTTGCCGGCAAGCGCCGCGTCACGCGCGCTGATGGCCTGGCTGGAGGCAAGACTCGCGGAACTGGCGATGCGGCCAGGCATCGTGGAGGGCACGGTAGCCGCGAGCGACGGAAATTGGCCGGAAGCATCGCCGGAGCCGGCCGCCGCACCCGGCGCCATTGATATGTTCCTGGCCGAACAGTCCGACTATGCCCGCGCGCATATCGCCGCCGCGCATGCCACGGTGGCCGAACTCCGCGTGCTCGGGACGACTGTCCGCAAGCCGAAGGAACGCTGGCGCGTACGTCGTAGCTGATGTGCGTGGCTAACCCGCGCCGTAGCATCGGCAGCCGCCGTGTCGAAGTCCACTTACGACCCCTTTACGAACCCTTTAGCGACCCTTTACGGAAGGCTGCGATGACCTACAATAATTAAATACGTCCGTCGCCAGCACGAGGTACGCCATGCCTGAGATCACGTTCCCTCGCAGCGTCCCGACCTACTGCGCAGCCAGCCTCACGCTGTCCTGCCCCGCTACGGTCAATGGCAGTCCGACCCAGTACTCCGTCACCGCGGAAGCCCTTGAGGCCCACTTCGGTGCGCGCTCGCCGCGCGAGGAAGACCTGGTTGCCGCCTTCACCAGTAATCGCCAGCGCATCGAAAGCCTCGCCGAAAGCCTGTTCGAGCTGACTCAGGCGCGCGAGATCGTGCTGCGCAGCGGCCATTTCCGCTTCGCCGGATGACCCCCTGCCGCGACTGACACTGCATCCAAACCGAGACGCCGGGCCAGCCCGGCGTCTTTCGATTGCTCAGTCGGCCTTGGCTTCGCCGCGCACCAGCAGCACCGGCATGGTCGACTGCCGTATCACCGCTTCCGCCACGCTGCCAAGTACCAGCCGGCGCACACCGCGCCGCCCGTGCGTGCCGATTACCAGCAGATCCGCGCCCCACTGGCGCGCAGCGGCGTTGATCGACGCACCGATATCGCCGGGCACGGGCGCCTCATTAACCAGCCGGGTTTCATGCGGCACGCCAGCCGCGGACAGTTGCTGCGCGGCGTACTGCAGCGCGCGCTGGCCGCTTTCCTCGAACGCCTTCTGCAGTTGGCTCGGGTCGTAGTAGCCGGCGTCGAACATCGGCGTACCCGTGTCGACGACATAGAGCGCCAGCACCGTGGCACCGCCCGGCGCCGCTACGCGGATGGCTTCGGCCAGTGCCAGTCCGGACGTGCTGCTGCCATCCACCGCCACCACGATCTTGCTGTAAGCCGCGCTTGCCATGTGCGTTACCTCCGTCGACAAAGGGAATAAGGGGTTGGACGGCAGAAGGCCGTACGCCTTCGATACTACACGTGCTTAGGCCGTCACGTGGAAGCGCTTGCCCGGCGACAGTCAATGCAAACCGGCCCGGGCTTAAATTGACCGACCGGTCGGCTTATATATAATAGGGCCAGCCACCGCGCCAACGGTCCCCCTACCTGCCGCGGCCCCCGCCCGAGGAGGCGTTATGTACACCCAAAGCCTGGACGTTCCCGGCCACGCTGACTCCGCCCAGATCGCCGCCCCTCAGGACGACGACGTCCGCCAGGCCGCTTTCGACGCGCGTATGGCCGCCGACGCCAAGATCGAGCCGCAGGACTGGATGCCGGCGGCCTACCGCAAGACACTGGTGCGGCAGATTTCCCAGCACGCGCACTCCGAGATCGTCGGCATGCTGCCCGAGGGCAACTGGATCAGCCGCGCGCCGTCGCTCAAGCGCAAGGCGATCCTGCTGGCCAAGGTGCAAGACGAAGGCGGCCACGGCCTGTACCTTTACTCCGCTGCCGAAACGCTGGATGCCTCCCGCGACGAGTTGGTCGACGCGCTGCACCGCGGCAAGGCCAAGTATTCGTCGATCTTCAACTACCCGACGCTGAGTTGGGCCGACGTGGGCGTGATCGGCTGGCTGGTGGACGGCGCGGCGATCATGAACCAGATCCCGCTGTGCCGGTGCTCGTATGGCCCGTATGCGCGCGCCATGATCCGCATCTGCAAGGAAGAGTCGTTCCACCAACGCCAGGGTTTCGACGCGCTGCTGGCGATGATGCGCGGCACCGACGCCCAGCGCGAGATGGTGCAGGACGCGGTCAACCGCTGGTGGTTCCCGGTGCTGATGATGTTCGGCCCGCCCGACGCGGCTTCGACCAACAGCGCGCAGACCATGGCCTGGGGCATCAAGCGCATCTCGAATGACGACCTGCGCCAAAAATTTGTCGATGCCTCGGTGGAACAGGCGCGGGTGCTGGGCGTGACGCTGCCCGACCCGGGACTGCAATGGAACGCCGAGCGCGCCCACTATGACTACAGCCCGCTGGACTGGGACGAGTTCTGGCGCGTGATCAACGGCGACGGTCCCTGCAACAAAGAGCGCCTGGCCACGCGCGTCAAGGCGCACGAGGAAGGCGCCTGGGTCCGCGAAGCCGCGCTGGCCCACGCCGCCAGGCAGGCCGAGCGCGAAGCGGGCGAGCGCCGCGCGGCTGCCTGACCCCATGCCGCAGCCTGAGCGCAAGGATTGAGGAGACAACGATGAACCGCAAGGAATGGCCGCTGTGGGAGGTATTCGTGCGCAGCAAGCAAGGCCTGGAGCACAAGCACTGCGGCAGCCTGCACGCCGCCGACGCGCAGCAGGCGCTGCACATGGCGCGCGATGTCTATACGCGCCGTCAGGAAGGCGTGTCGATCTGGGTGGTACCGTCCGCCGCCATCACGGCGAGCGTGCCGGAGGAAAAGCCGGAGCTGTTCGACCCCATGGCCGACAAGATCTACCGGCATCCGACGTTCTACCAGCTGCCCGACGAAGTCAACCATATGTAAGGGCCACGCACGATGACCGCGTCCCCGCAACCCGCCTCCCTGGATCATCTGCCGCCGGCCCGCGCCGCCGCGCTGCGCTACGTGCTGCGCCTGGCCGACAACGCGCTGGTACTCGGCCAGCGCAATGCCGAGTGGTGCGGCCACGGCCCGGTGCTGGAAGAAGACATTGCGCTGGCCAACATCAGCCTCGACCTGATCGGCCAGGCGCGCCTGCTGTACGGCCGCGCCGGCGAACTGGAAGGCGAGCTGACCGGCCTGCCACGCCATGAAGACGACTATGCTTACTGGCGCGCCGAGCGCGACTTCCGCAACTGGACGCTGGTGGAACTGCCCCACCGCGGCCCGCTGGCCGGCACCGCTGCCGCGGAGCGCGACTACGCGGTCACCATCATGCGCAACTTCCTGTACAGCGCGCTGATGGTTGCGCTGTGGGAAGCGCTGCAGTCCAGCAGCGATGCGCAACTCGCCGCCATCGCAGCAAAGTCGGTCAAGGAGGCGCGCTACCACCTGCACCATGCCGCCGGCTGGGTGGTGCGCCTGGGCGACGGCACCGAAGCGTCGCACGCCCGCATGCAGCGGGCCCTGGACCACCTGCTGCCCTATATGAATGAGTGCTTTGCCGAAGACCCGGTGGAAGCCGAAGCCGCGGCGCAGGGCATTGGCGTCGTCATCGCCTCGCTGCGAGCTGCCTGGGACGCGACCGTCGCCGAGACCCTGCAAGCCGCCACGCTGGCGCTGCCGCCTGCGAGCAGCTTTGTCTCGAGCGGCAAGCTCGGCGTGCATTCCGAACACATGAGCTACCTGCTGGGCGAGATGCAAGGGCTGGCACGAGCCCATCCGGGCGCGCAATGGTAAGCGCCCGCTTTGCCGCAAAGGACTGACCGGCATGAAACTCACCCCCCTGCCCCACCCAGCGAAAGCTACCGCCGATGCGCGCGTCGCGCAGGCATGGGCGGCGCTGGAAGCGGTTCCCGACCCGGAGATCCCGGTGGTGTCGATCCGCGACCTCGGCATCCTGCGCGGGATCGCCGCCGATGCCGACGGCACGCTGGAGGTGACCATCACGCCCACCTACTCCGGCTGCCCGGCGATGTCGCAGATCGCCGAGGACATCGGCCATGCGCTCGACGCCGCCGCCCTGACCCCGTGGCGCCTGCGCACCGTGCTGGCGCCGGCGTGGACCACCGACTGGATCACACCCGCCGCGCGTGAACGATTGCGCGAATTCGGCATCGCACCGCCGGGCCAGTGCGGCGCGCCGGCGCCGGCACAACCGTTGCGCTTCGCCCCGCGTGCCGAGCACGCCGGCGCCCCCGACCGAGTTGCCTGCCCGCGCTGCGGCAGCGTGCACACGCAGGAAATCTCGCGCTTCGCCTCGACGGCGTGCAAGGCGCTGTACCGCTGCCTGGATTGCCGCGAGCCGTTCGACTATTTCAAACCCTATTGAGCCCCGCCGGACCGAAGCCAGGCTGCCATGACCCCACAGTTCCACCCGCTGCGCGTGGCGCAGGTGCGCCCCGAGACTGCCGACACCATCTCGATCGCGTTCGAGGTGCCGGAAACGCTGCGCGACGCCTACCGCTTCACCCAGGGCCAGTTCCTGACGCTGAAGGCGCCGGTCGACGGCAAGGACTTGCGCCGCTCGTATTCGATCTGCTCGGCGGTGCAGGACTATGACGCACAGGGCGAACTGCGCGTGGCGGTGAAGCTGGTCGAGGACGGGCTGTTTTCGTCCCATCTCCACGACACCATCGCACCCGGCCAGGTGATCGACGTGATGACGCCGGACGGCCGCTTCAATGTGCCGCTGGATCCTGAGGCAGCGCGACACTATGTCGCCTTTGCCGCGGGCAGCGGCATCACGCCGGTGCTGTCGCTGATCCGCACCACGCTGCAGGCCGAGCCGCGCAGCCGCTTCACGCTGGTCTATGGCAATCGCAATGTCGACAGCATCATCTTTTCCGAGACGCTGGAAGACCTGAAGAACCAGTACCTGTCGCGTTTCACGCTGTACCACGTGCTGTCGCGCCAGCCGCAGGAGGTTGACCTGCTGCACGGCCGGCTTGACCACGATCGCGTCGCCGCCTTCCTCCAAACCCTGATCCCGGTGGACGACATCGATGCGGCCTTCGTCTGCGGGCCGGCGTCGATGATCGACGAAGTCGAGGCGGCACTGCGGGACGCTGGCGTCGATCCGCACCGCATCCACGCCGAGCGCTTCGGCGTGCCGTTTGCGCAGGCCAAGCCCAAGCCGTCGCACACGCACGTGGACCATGCGGGCACCGCCGAGCTGGTGGTCGTGCTCGACGGCAAGCAACACAGCATGCGCCTGCCATTGGAAGACGCCAACGTGCTCGATACCGCGCTGGCCGCCGGGCTCGACCTGCCATACGCGTGCAAGGGCGGCGTCTGTTGCACCTGCCGCGCCAAGGTGCTGGAAGGCCAGGTCGAGATGGAGAAGAACTACACGCTCGAGCCGTGGGAAATGGAAAAGGGCTTCGTGCTCACCTGCCAGGCGCGCGCGCTGACGCCGCGGGTCGTGGTCAGCTACGACGAGCGCTGATCCAGGTACGCGGCGGCAGGCGTCCGGCGCCGCGTGTGCGTGCCGACACTCGCCGCCATTGGCCAGCCTGGCCGTGACTACAATGGCGGCAGGCCGGCAGCGGCCTGGCGCGATGCTTGCGAGGGGGGCGGTAAACCGCGGCGGCGCAATGCTTGCACGGCAGCGCGCGCCGACTGTCGCGCCGGCGCCGCGCGGTTTCAGCGAACCGTCCCACCCATATACAATCACGGCCATGCAATATATCCACGTCGTCAACGGTGATGTAGCAGGCACGACCCTGCGCCAGGCGCTGGCGCAGGCCGCGCGGCCGGACCCTGTCGTGGTGCTGCGCGACGACCTGGCCGTGGGGCCGCTGGCCGACATCGACAGCACCGGGCTGATCCGTTCCGGCTTCTGGCAGCGGGTCGCCCCGCACACCGACATCGATTTCGCCGCCGAGATGCGCCAGGCGCTGGACCAGCTCCAGGGGTTGCGCCAGGACGACATGGAAGTGGCCGTCTGGCACGGCCAGAGCGCGGCCGACCAGCTGATGCTGCGGCGGGTCGTGTTCCACCTGTACCAGGCGCCGCAACGGATCAATGAAGTCGCGATGGATCTGCGCGAGCTGGAGATGCCCGCGCAAGGCAACCTGGCCGCCATCGGCATGTATTCGCCGGCGCGGCTGGCACGGCGCTTCTCCACCATCGCGCCGGTTTCGGTGCTGCGGCTGGGACGGCTCGGCTACGAGTGGCAGCAGAACGTCAAGGAAAATGCCGACGTCCGCCTGTGGAAGGGCAACACGCTGGTCCCCGCCGCCTATCACACCATCGACGACATCATCATGGATCGCGCGCCGGCAGAATGGACCCCGGCGGTGCAGGTGGTGGGCAGCGTGATGGGCGCGATCGAAGGGCTGCTGGCCAGCGACTGGTTCGTGTTCTGGCGCTGCCGCGAACTGATCGCCTCCGGGCAGATGGTGCTGCGCGGCAATTCCGACTCGCTCGAGACCTGCGAGCTGCGCCGCCACGCCGGCGGCGGTGGCGAGTAACCCCGATACACATGGCCCGTACCAAGGCACCCGATTTCGAGGCGCAGCGCGAACAGATCCTGGACCTGGCCGCCGCCGCCTTCGCCAACAGCAGCTACCCCAGCACCTCGATGGCCGACCTGGCCGCCGCCTGCGGCACGTCCAAGGCGCGGCTCTACCACTATTACGAGAGCAAGGAAGCGATCCTGTTCGACTTGCTGGATCGCTACACGCGGCGGCTGATGCTGCTGGTCACCGAGGTCGAAGCCGACGCCGAGCGCCATGCGCGCACCGACAAGGAAGCGTTCGCCAACCTGATCCGCGCCTTCCTGGCCGAGTACGAAACCTCGCAGACGCGCCATGTCGCGCTGATCAACGACGTCAAGTTCCTCGCCGAAAGCCAGCGCGACGTGATCCTGGGCCGCGAGCGCGACGTGGTGGCAGCGTTCTCGCGCCTGCTTCGCCGGGCCTACCCGGAGCGCGTCACGCGCGATAACCAGACCGCGCTGACCATGACCGTGTTCGGCATGATCAACTGGACCTTCACCTGGCTCAAGCCGGGCGGCCGGCTGTCGTACGCAGACTTTGCCGAAACGGTGCTTGACCTCCTCGAAGGGGGGCTGCCGGGCCGCGCGGCCGCGATTCGCTGACCAATCCGCTGACCAATCCGCTGATCAAAGCGGGCCCGCCCCGACCTGCCCACGCCATCGTCAGGACCACCCTGCCTCTTCGCGCTGCCGGCGCTGCTCGCGGTCCTGCCTGAACATTTCCTCCAGCTCGTCGCGGGCCTGGCGCGCCAGCGAGACCAGCTTCTTCTGGTCGGTGTAGTGGGGATAGAAGCGGTCGATCGCCTGGATGTTGTGCCGGCGGA
This sequence comes from Cupriavidus sp. NPDC089707, assembly GCF_044748965.1. Classification (NCBI taxonomy): domain Bacteria; kingdom Pseudomonadati; phylum Pseudomonadota; class Betaproteobacteria; order Burkholderiales; family Burkholderiaceae; genus Cupriavidus; species Cupriavidus sp. NPDC089707. The sequence goes on along the minus strand of NZ_JBIVHB010000005.1, from coordinate 337,189 downwards.
AGCGCAGCGCCACGTTGCGCGCCTCGGCCGGGTCAAAGCCCAGCCCTTCCAGAACGCGCCGTCCCATCGTCAGCGAACCCTCGAACATCTCGCGCTCAAACAGTTGTACGCCGCGGTCCTTGAGCTGGTAGACATGCGACACATGGCGCGCCCGCGCATAGATCTGCAGTTCCGGATAGCGCTCGCGTACCCGGTCAATCAGCTGCAGGCTATCGTCCATGCCGTCGATCGCCACCACCAGGATGCGCGCGCGGGCGATTCCGGCGACTTCCAGCAGGTCCAGCCGCGTGGCATCGCCATAGAAGATCTTGAAGCCATACTGGCGCAGGAACTCGATCTGGTCCGGATCGTGGTCGAGCACCGTGACGCCGATGCCCTGGCTGTACAGCAGTCGCCCGATGATCTGTCCGAAACGGCCGAAGCCGGCGATCAGCACCGGGTTGTCCTGCGGCGTGATGGCCTCGTCCGGACGCGCCTTGGCGCGGCCCAGCCGCGGCGCCACCAGCTGGTCATAGGCCAGCAACAGCAACGGCGTGGCCACCATCGACAGCGCCACGACCAACACCAGCAAGGCCTCGGTCTCGCGCGGCAGCAAGCCCGCGCCGCCGGCGACGCCGAACACCACGAAGGCAAACTCGCCGCCCTGCGAAATCAACAGCGCAAACAGCAGCCGCTGGCCGCGCGCTATCCCGAACCTGCGCGCCAGCAGCACCAGCACCCCGGTCTTGGCCACAACGAAGGCGGCCACCAGGCCGAGCACCAGCCACGGCGAGCGTGCCAGCACGGCAAAATCGATCGACATGCCGACCGCCATGAAGAACAGGCCCAGCAGCAGCCCCTTGAACGGCTCCAGGTCAGCCTCCAGCGCATGGCGGTATTCCGAATCGGCCAGCAGCACGCCGGCCAGGAAGGTTCCCAGCGCCATCGACAGCCCGACCGCGTCCATCATCAGCGCGATACCTACCACCAGCAGCAGCGCAAACGCGGTGAACATCTCGCGCATGTCGGTGCGCGCGATAAAGCGCAGCGCTGGCCGCACCAGATAGCGGCCGCCGACCACCACCGCGCCGATCACCGCCACCGCCTTCACACCGGCCATCCAGCCGGCGGCGCCGGCACCTTCTGCGCCCTCGACGGCGAGCAGCGGCAACAGCGCGATCATCGGGATGGCAGCAATGTCCTGGAACAGCAGGATGCCGAAGCTGGCCGCGCCGGCCGGCGTGCCGAACAGGTTGCGCTCGGTCAGCGTCGCCAGCGCGATCGCGGTGGATGACAGCGCCAGGCCCAGGCCCGCGACCAGCGCTACCTGCCACGACGCCCCCGCCAGCGCGGCCGCCCCCCCGATCACCAGCGCGCACGCGGCAAGCTGGGCGCCACCGTAGCCGAAGATGCTCCGCCGCAAGGCCCACAGCTTGCGCGGCTCCAGTTCCAGGCCGATGACAAACATCATCAGCACCACGCCGAACTCCGAGAAATGCAAGATCGACTCGACGTCGGAGACCAGGCGCAGTGCAAACGGGCCGATGGCCGCCCCCGCCAGAAGGTAGCCCAGCACGGCGCCCAGGCCGCTGCGCCGCGCCAGCGGCACCGCCACCACCGCCGCTACCAGGAACACCAGCAGCGCAATCAGGAAGTCATGCTGGTTCATGCGCGCACCTCCGCGGGCACGTCGTCAGCGCCCAGGCGCCCGCAGACGTGCGCGATATGGTCGGCCAGCGCCTGCGCATCGGCGTTGTCGGCGTCATGCAGCACTACCGGCGGCAGCCAGCTCATGCCGCACAGGAGCGCGGTCTGCTCCAGCGGCAACAGGAATTCGCCGATCGGATGACCGTGGTTGCCATCCGGGCCGTAGGCATCGGCGCTGCCGCCGGTACTGACCACCGCCAGCAGCGATTTGCCGCGCAGCGCCGTGCCGCCGGGGCCGTACGCCCACCCGTGTTCGAGCACCTCATCCAGCCATAGCTTGAGCAGCGCCGGCACGCTGTACCAGCGCACCGGAAACTGCAACACGACGGTGTCCGCAACCGCCAGCACGCGCTGCTCGGCGACAACGTCGATGTCGTAATCCACATAGAAACGGTAAAGATCGCGTACCTGGACCTGCGGCAGCGAGGCCAGCGCGTCGGCCAGGGGCCGGTTGACGCGCGATCGGCTGGGCGTGGGATGCGCGTAGATCACTGCAATGGGAGACTCGGTCATCGAAGATGGGGCGGCTTGGCCAAGGAAGGCGGGATCGTGGCGGGCATGGCTCAATTGCGGCGTTGCAACATATCCACAGTTGATACCGCGCAACAATTCATCACATTTTCTTAGATCATTGATTTTATTGCATTTTTCGAAGTGATGCGGCGCCACGTACAGCTGCTGCGGCGCAGGAAGCTTACGCCAGACTGACAATTCCACTACAATACTTTTCACGCTGCATCAAGATGGTGTTTCCCCGAATCACGCACCCGACCAGGGAAAAGTGCCTGGCGAAACACCAATGCAGTGCCTATTTTTATCTGTGACCGTACCAGGAAGGAATTAACGTGAACCCGCTCGAACTGAGCAAGGCTGTCGGTGCACTGACCGACGAAGATCTGCGCAAGGCAGCTGCAGCGACACAAGCCGCCCACCGTGCCACCGTTCTGGTGCGCGAGCTGGCCGCCCATCACCGCTCGCGCTTGCTGAAGCATTTCCTCGCCCTGGGCGAGGACGATCGCCTGCTCCGTTTCGGCCAGTCGGTGGGCGATCACGTGATCGAAGCCTACGTGGACAGCATCGACTTCGACCACGACTCCGTATTCGGCGTCTACGACGACAAGCTTGAGCTGATCGGCGTGGGCCACTTCGCCAACCTGCGTGATAACGCCCAGGGCCGCGTGGCGGAGTTCGGCGTGTCGGTGTCGCGCAGCGCCCGCGGCCGCGGTATCGGCAGCGCGCTGTTCGAGCGTGCGGCCATGCATGGCCGCAACACCAGCGTGCGCACGCTGTACATGCACTGCCTGTCGCGCAACGCCGCGATGATGCACATCGCCAAGAAAGCCGGCATGAAGGTCCAGTACGCCTACGGCGAGGCCGACGCCTACCTGGAACTGCCGCCGGCGGACACCGTCAGCCGCCTGACCGAGGCGCTGGACGAGCAGATGGCCGACCTGGACTACGCGGTGCGCCGCAACCTGCGCGACGCACGCCGCTTCGGCCTGCGCTTCTGGCGCTCCATGGTGCCGCAAAAGCACACCGCCTGAGCGGGCCAGATCGATCGCCCCGCCCGCTTCGCCGCCCACGGCCCCCACGGCGCATCGCTACGATGCGCCGTTTTTGCATGCGCACCCCAGACCGCTCAGGAAGCGCCGCCAACCGGCAGTGCCGTAGTGTCCTTGATGCTTTCCAGTGCAAAGCTGGAGCGCACGTCGATCACCGACGGATGGGCCAGCAGTTGCTCCTGCATGAAGCGCGCGAAGTGCTCCATATCCTCGACATAGACCTTGAGCAGCAGATCCATCTCGCCAGTCATGGCATGGCATGCCGCCACCTCGGGCCATACCGCAATGGAGGCGCGGAACAGGTCCAGCGGCGCCTTGCCCTTGGGCGCGCCGCCATGCTTCTCCAGCCGGACATTGATATAGGCCAGCAGGCCAAGCCCGATCTTGTTCGGCTCCAGCAGCGCCGCGTACTGCCGGATCACGCCGATCTCCTCCAGCCGCCGGATGCGGCGCAGGCAGGGGCTGGGCGACAGGTTGACGCGCTCGGCCACCTCCAGGTTGGTCAACCGGCCGTTGGTCTGCAGCACTTCCAGGATCTTCCGGTCGATCTTGTCCAACTCCACCTTGCTCACGATATTGTTGCTCCGCAATATGTTTATTGGCAATTTTTTTGCGCAAATTTAGCAAACCGTGCACAAGTACGCAATTTTTTGTGTGATTGCGTCCGCTGCGGGCCGGATTCTGGCGAATCGGCAGCCTTTTCGGTCACTCGTGCTGCAGCCGGTCGGGCTGGGCAACCTGTCTGGTGGCACGGCTGCGGGGTTGCGGTCGCGCCCGCGCCGACCGGGAGAAGGCAAGGATGGTGCCAAGGCCGGCCGCACAGGGAAGCGGCATTCTACGGGCGTTTGCCGCCGGGGTCAGATACTTCCTGGTGGACGCGCTGCCAGCGCAGGGACGAACCGGGCCAAAGCAAAAGCGCGCGGCCGGGTGGGCACGCGCGCTGAACAGCGGTTTCAGGCAGGACGGCCATGGCCGTCCTGCCGCGGCATCAGCCGCCGCTGGTGGATGGGGCACCCGGTGCAGACGGGTTCGCAGGAGCTGGCTGGCTACCCGGAGCACCCTGGCCCTGCGGACCACGGCGATGGTGGTCGCGGTGCATCTTCTGCATGCCGGCGCGGATTTCGTCGCGGGTCAGCTTGCCGTCGCGGTTGGCGTCGAGCTGGTCGAAGCGCTTGGCCAGGCGCGGCATGCCGGCATTGGCCTCGGCCTTGGTCAGGGCGCCGTCGCCGTTCTTGTCAGCAGCCTTGAATTTCTCATCGAAGGCGGCCTGCATGCGGGCATGGCGCTCGGCCATGACGGCCTTGCGGTGCGCGTCCATTTCGGCCTTGTCAATCTTGCCGTCGCGGTTGGTGTCGAGCTTGTTGAAGTAGGCGTCGGCCTCGGCCTTCGAGATCGCACCGTCGTTGTCGGTATCGACTGCCTTCATCCAGCCGCCGCCATGGCCCATATGGTGGTGATGGCCGGGCTTGCCGTCCGGTGCGGCGGGCGCGCTGGCCTGGGCGAAGGCGCCGCCGGCAACCAGCAGGACGGCCGAGGCGGCCAGGAACTGCTTCAGGATCTGCTGCTTGTGATTGCGTTGCATGTCTTGCTCCTTTTCATCACGTTGGCATGTACGGATTAGAACGCAGACGATGCAGGGAGGTTGGCGCTTTTAATACGATGTTACCCGCCTCACAGAAAGGCTGGCGCCCCGTAAGGGAACGCAACGGGACACGAATATTCGCGGCCTTGCCAGCTTAATTCTTGGGAACCAGCATCCCGTCCTGGCTAGGTGGCGGCGCCATCATGGGCTGATGTTGGGCGGCAGGTTGCGCCTGGGATTGGGACTGTTGGGGTTGGGACTGGACTTGTGGCTGCGGGGGCTGGCCTGGAGCCGGCTGGGTCGGCTGGGCCGGCTGGCTGGCCACCGTGGTGGGCGGAGCGGGCGGCGGCATGGGCGTCGCCATCGGCGCGGCGGCGCCAGCGGGCGGCGTTGGCAGCGCGGGCGCCGCCGCACCGGCGGCGCTTGCGCGCGCGGCGCCCGGCTGCACCGGCAATGCGATTTCCTGGCGCACGCCGCTGCGTTCGATCACCACCGAACGCTGGCGAATCTCCACCAGGCGGATCTGCTGCGACAGTTCGGCACCGGACCGCACCGCCTTGGGCGGCCCGCCGTCCAGCGACACGATCGCCGCGCCGGCACCGCCGTCGACCTCGGCCACCACGCCAAGCAACTGCACGTCGCGCGGACCGCCCTGGGCCGAGCCGCCAAACAGTGTTGCCACGGCGCCGGTCTCGACAGCCTCGGTCTGGGCAACGCGCGCGCTCTGCGGCACCGGGAGGGTGCGCATCGCGCTGAATGTCAGCGCCCAGTACGTGGCCAGGGCGCACAGCGCGACAAACAGCGCCACGCTTGCCAGGCGCGGCAGCCACGGCGCAGCGGCATGGAAGCGAAGGACAGGCCGGAGGGAGAGTTGCACGGGAACGGTACCCCTGACGCATATGAACGATCGCGCCAAGCGTACCAGAGCCACATGACACTGTCGCCACTCTCCCCCGGCCGACCAGGCTCAGAGCAAGTGGTCGAGCAGGTCCGGGCCGAAGACTTCGCGGTCGATGTGCGCCACCGGCACGCCGGCGCTGACCAGCGCATGGCGCTGCGCCTGCATGAAGCCCAACGGCCCGCACAGGTAGAAGCGGCCGTCGATGAAGCGCTGCAATTCCGGCCGGGCCAGCAACTCGCCAATCGGCATGGTGCCGGCGTGGTCGTAGTCGCGGCCGATGGCGTCGCCGGCCTCGGGCGCTTCGTAGCTGATATGCGTCACCAGTTGGGGCAACCGCTCGCGCGCCCACTGCAGGTCGGCGCGATGCGCATGATGGCGGCCGCTGCGAGCGGCGTGGGCGAACAGGATCGGACGCTGCGAGCCCTGGGCGGCCAGGGTGCGCAGCACCGACATCATCGGCGTGATGCCGATACCGCCCGAAAGCAGCACCAGCGGGCGATGGCCGTCGAGCGCCGGGGTGAAATCGCCGAACGGGGCGCTTACCTTCAGCTCGGTGCCTTCCTTCGCGTTGGCATGCAGCCAGTTGGAGACTGCGCCAGCCGGCGTCGATCGGTCGCCATCCTCGCGCTTGACCGAAACGCGCCAGGTCGGCAGGCCCTTCTCGCCGGACAGCGAATACTGGCGCAGCTGGCGCGTGCCGTTATCGAGACGCGCCTCGACGCTGATGTACTGGCCGGGACGGAAGTCGCGCAGCGGGCCGCCGTCGGCGGCGGCCAGCGTCAGCGACACCACCTGCTCGCCCTGCGCTTCGCGGCGCATCACGCGTACCGCCGTCAGCTCGCCGGCGGCAACGCCGGTGCGCTGGTACAGCCGCGCCTCGGCGGCGATCAGCTCGCCGGCCAGCAACCAGTAGGCTTCGTCCCATGCGGCCAGCAGCGGCGGCGTGGCCGCATCGCCCAGCACCGCCTTGATCGCGCCCAGCAGGTGGCGGCCGACGATCGGGTAATGCGAGGGGGTCAGGCCAACTGCCGCGTGCTTGTGCACGATGCGGTCGACTACCGGCGCCAGCGCCGCGCCATTGTCGATATTGGCGGCGTAAGCGAACACGGCCGACGCCAGCGATTGCTGCTGGCTGCCATTGGCCTGGTTGCCCATGTTGAACATCTGCGTGAGTTCAGGCCGGTCGGCGAACATCTCGCGGTAAAAGTGGGTGGTGATGGCCAGGCCATGCTCGCGCAGCACCGGGACGCTCGCATCGATATAGGGGCGGGAAGCGGCGGACAGCATCAAATAACACTCCGTTTTATTCATGCATGTTATATGCATGTTTTTTCGCACAATAAAACCGGCGCTCGTTGGCGCCTGCGCGGACCTCGTCCACTCAGGCCGAACGCCGGTTCAGGAAATCGAGATGCAGCCGAATGATCGACTCGGCGGTCTTGCTGCCGGTGACATCGGCCAGCGTGACATCGTCCAGCGCGCGGTAGAACGCCTGCTCGGCCACGTCCAGTGCGCGCTTCAGGCGACAGTTGCCGTTCAGCGCGCAGGGCGGGTTGTCGCAGTCGATGATGGCCTTGTGGCCTTCCAGCTCGCGCAGGATCGTGCCGATGGTCAGCTGTTCGGCACCCGGCCCCAGCTGCAGGCCGCCGTGGCGGCCGCGCGTGGCGGTGATCCAGCCCAGCTTCGACAACCGCGCCGCCACCTTGACCAGGTGGTTGTGCGAGATATCGAACTGCTGCCCCACTTCCGCAATGGTGATGGGCCGGCTGCCGTCGCCACGGGCGACGTACATCAGCAGGCGCAGTGCATAGTCGGAAAAACGGGTCAGTTGCATCGTGGCGACATCTTAAAAAAGATGCATCCAGGATGCAAGTTAATTTCAGGCAGGCCCACCCGCTGTGCTTTGCATCTCACATTGACGCGGCGCCGACGCCACCCCCATAAAACAGTCATGTGGCGCCGGTTATACTGACTGGCGAAACCGGCCCGCCGCCAGCCCGGCCACGGGCCCAGCCATTCCAGCAACGAGGTTCACAGACGATGTGCATTTTCCCTACCCGTTCCGCCAGCCCTGCCCGTTCCCGGCCCGCACGCGCCAGCCGCGCGCGCGGCTTCACCCTGATCGAAATCATGGTGGTGATCGTGATCCTTGGCGTGCTGGCGGCGCTGGTAGTGCCCAGGATCATGAGCCGTCCGGACGAAGCGCGCATCGTCGCGGCACGCCAGGACATCTCGTCGATCATGCAGGCGCTCAAGCTGTACCGGCTCGACAACAGCCGCTACCCGACCACCGAGCAAGGCCTGGCCGCGCTGGTGACCAAACCCACTACCGAGCCCGTGCCGAACAACTGGAAGGGCGGTGGCTATCTGGAGAAGCTGCCCAAGGATCCCTGGGGCCATCCGTATCAGTACCTGAACCCGGGCGTGCGCGGCGAGATCGACGTGTTCAGCTTCGGCGCCGACGGCCAGGCCGGCGGCAACGGCAACGATGCCGATATCGGCAACTGGGAATAACTCCCGGCACGCCTACCTCCTCTGACCCATGACCACGGCGCCGCGCCACAGCGCGCCCTTGCGGCGCCGGGGTTTTACCCTGCTCGAGCTGCTGGTGGTCATGGTGATCGCCGGCATCGTGATCTCGCTGGTGGCGGTCAACGCCTCGCCCAACGAGCGCGGTCGTGTGCTGGATGACGGCCAGCGCATCGCGCGGCTGTTCGAGCTGGCGCAGGAAGAAGCGCAGCTCGGCGCCCGTCCGATCGCGTGGGAGGGCGACGCAGGCGGCTGGCGCTTCCTGGAATCGACCCCGAACGGCTGGATCCCCATGCGTACCGACGTGTTCGCGCCGGGCCGTTGGCGGCTGGCGCTGGATCAGGTGGTGGTCGCCGAAGGCGGCCGGCCCACCGGCACCGGCGGCCCGCTCCGGCTGGTATTCGGACGCGAACTGATCGATCTGCCGCAGCGGCTGGTCCTGATGCGCGGCGATATCCGTGTGGACGTTACCGGCGACGGCGCCGGCCGTTACTTCGCCAGCACGCCATGACCCGCAACCCCCTGCACGGCCGGCGCCGCGCCGGCTTCACGCTGATCGAGGTACTGGTCGCGCTGACCATCCTGGCGGTCGCGCTGACCGCGGCCATGCGCGCCATGAGCTCGATGGTCGACGCCGGTGCCGCGCTGCAGACCCGCATGCTGGCCGAATGGAGCGCGGAAAACCACCTGGCCGCGCTGCGCCTGTCCAAGACCTGGCCGGAGCCCGGCGTCAGCGGTTATGCCTGCCCGCAAGGCGGCACGCCGCTGTACTGCGAGCAGTCGGTCTCGGGCACGCCCAATCCGGTTTTCCGCCGCGTCGAGATCGCGGTCTACCCGTCCGCCACCGACAAGTCCGTGCGGCTGGCGTGGCTGGTCACCATCGTTCCCAATGAAGCCCGCAACGTGCTCTGAGCGTCAACGCCCAGGCCAGCGCACTCGCGGCTTCACGCTGCTGGAGATGCTGGTCGCGATCACGCTGCTGGCGGTGATGGCGGTGATCGGCTGGCGCGCGCTCGACAGCCTGACGCGCAGCCGCGAGCGCCTGACCGACCACGATGCGCGCCTGGATGCGCTGAAGATCCTCTACGGCCAGTTCCAGGCCGACTGTGAGCACCTCGCCAACCCCACGCTGCTGCAGGGCAGCCCGGTTGAGGTCGGCCCGGACCGGCTGCTGCTGGTGCGCGACCGGCGCGACGAGGGGCAACCGCCGACATGGCAGGTGCTGTCGTACCAGATCGACGGCAATACGCTGGTGCGGGTGGCCGCGCCGCCGGTGGCGGACCGTGCCGGGCTGCAGTCGGCGCTGCTGTCGCTGCGACAGGGCGGCAACAATGCCGCGCAGGTTCGGCGTGTGCTATCCGACGTCGCAGGCATGAACGCGCGCGCCTGGGTGGAGCCTGCCGGCTGGCAGGCCGATACTGGCCGCATCCGCAACGTGCTGTTCGCCGCTAACGCCACCAACGCCGCCAGCGCGGTGGCCGCCTCGGACGTCGGCACGGCGCTGCCCAACACCGCGGTGCGCGCGGTCGAACTGACCGTGCTCGCGCGCATGGGCGGCAGCGACGCGCCGCGGCAGTTCCAGAAGATCTGCATGACCGGGCTATGAGGCGCGCTCCCGTCCGCTCCCGCCCGGCCTTCGCGCGGCGCCGCGCCCGCGGCGCCGCCGTGGTCACCGCGCTGCTGATGGTGACTCTGGCCGTGGTGGTAGTGTCCGGCATGCTCTGGCGCCAGCAGGTGCAGATCCGTGCCATCGAGAACCAGCGGCTGCTGGCGCAGGCGACCTGGATCGAGCGCGCCGCGGTCGACTGGGCGCGGCTGATCCTGCGCGACGACCAGCGCCGCACCAACGTCGACCAGCTCGGCGAGCCCTGGGCGGTGCCGATCGCCGAAACCCGGCTGTCGGATTTCCTCGGCGCTTCGCTGCGCACCGACGTGGCCGGCGAAAGCTCGTTCCTGTCTGGCCGCATTCTCGATGCGCAGGCCCGCTTCAACCTCGCCAACCTGGTGATCTGGACCGCCACCGCCGGCCAGGGGCGCGCGGCTTCGGTCGATCCCGCGGCTCAGGCCGCCTACCGCCGCCTGCTGCAGACCGTGGGCCTGAACCCGCAACTCGCCGAGTCCACCGCGCGCGCCATGCTGCAGGCGGCGCAAGGCGGAAGCGGCGATGGCGGCGGCCGCGCGGCGCCGCGCCCGCTCGACAGCGTGCAGGGGTTGCTGTCCCTGCCGGGCTATACGCCGGAAATGATCGCCGTGCTGGAGCCGTTCGTCACCGTGCTGCCCGAGCGCACCCTGGTCAACGCCAATACCGCCGAGGCCGAGGTGCTGGCCGCCGTGATCGACAAGCTGCCGCTGGAGCGCGCCCGCGAACTGGTACGCCAGCGCGACCGCGCCTACTTCAACAACGTCGGCAATGTGCAGACCCAGCTGGCCGCGGTCGCGCCCCAGGCCGATGGCGCCAGCCTGGCCAATATGGTCGACGTGCGCTCGCACTATTTCCTGGTCTACGGACTGGTTCGCCATGAACGCGCCAGCAGGCTGCAGGTATCGCTGGTCTTCCGCGGCGAGCCGCTGGGTGCCACCAATACGACGCGGGTGGTCTGGATACAGGACGCCGACCGGCTGCCGGACCTGCGCTGAATGTCTGATACAAGGCGCACGGAGCATGCGTGGGCGGCGCGATTTGCAGGCGTTGGCAACCGGGGAGAATGGTATTGACGCGGGTTAGTCACACAGGCAAGGTATGCTGCGACGCTGGCGCGAGCGAGGCGCCACGCGGCAATGCGCCTTCCCGGATTTTTCCCTCATGTCCCGCCGTTGACGCCACTGACGCCACGTTAAGGAAAACTTGAGCACCACCCTGTATGTCCGCCTGCCGCACCGGCCGCACGATCAGCCGCAACCCTGGCAGTTCGGCACCCTGCCGTTCGCGCTTGTGCGCACCGGCACCGACGCCGTACGGCGCGGGCCCGGCAGTGCAGCCCCTGAAGTGTTGCGCGAAGGCCACGCCCGCATCGCCGACCTGCCCGCTGCCGAACGCCTGGTGCTGATCCTCGCGGCCAGTGACGTACTGCTGACCACGGCCGCCGTGCCGCCGCTGCCGCCGGCGCGTTTAAAACAGGCCCTGCCCAACCTGATCGAAGACGCGCTCGCCACCGACGCCCAGCCCTGCCATATCGGCGTGGGGCCCGCGCTCGACGGCAGCGCCGCGATGCGCGGCCCGCGCCGGCGACTGCTGATGGTGGCTGACCGCGCCTGGCTGCGGGCCGTGCTCGACGCCTTCGCCGAACACCGCCATCGCCGCCGCCATGTGTTGCCGGCGCAGCTGTGCGTGCCGCTGGCAGCGGCAGGGGCCGCCGCCGAGGCGCCCGCGCAGGCGCCGGGCGCCGAGCCCACGCTGCGCTCGGCGGAGAACACCGCACAGGACGAGCCGGCCACGCTGGTGGTCGAGGCAGCCGCGAGTGCCTTGGCTGACGGCGGCGAACTGCTCGACAGCGCCACCGTCGGCGCCACCGAGCCTGTCCCTGCGCTGGCCAGCCAGTGGCAACTGACCGTGCGCACCGGCGCGCACGCCGGCTACGGCCTGCTGCTGGGCGACGACGCGCTCGCGGCCTGGCAGGCGCTGGCGCCCGACGGCACCTGGTACGCCGACGCCGATGCCGCCGCCGCGGCGCCGGTTCCCGCATTGCGCAACGCCGCCCGCGCCGGCTGGCCGCTGTGGATCGAGGGCGCGCAGGCGTGCCTGCGCGAGCCGGCACTGGACCTGGCGCAGTTCGAGTTCGCGCAGGGCCGCGCCGATCGCTGGAACCTGGCGGCATGGCGGGTGCCACTGGCGCTGCTGGCTGGCATCGTGGTGGTGCAGGTGCTGGGCATGAACATCCACTGGCTGCTGCTGCGGAATGAGCAGCAGCGCGTGGAAGCCGCGCAGCAACAGACCTTGCGCAGCGCCTTCCCGCAGACCCAGGCCATCCTGGACGCGCCGCTGCAGATGCGGCGTCAGGTCGAGCAGCTGCGCATCGCCAGCGGCCGCAGCACGCCGGAAGACTTCCTGCCACTGGCCGACCGCTTTGCCCAGGCCGCGCGCCGGCTGCCACCCGATGCGCTGCAGGCGCTGGAATACCGCGGCCGCATGCTGATGGTGACGCTCAAGCCGGGCACGGACATTGCCAGTCTGCGCAATGCCGCGCGCCAGGCCGGCCTGCAGATGGACGAGGACAAGACCGGTGGCGCCGCAGGTAGCGCACCAGGTAGCGCACCAGGCAGTGCGGCAGGCAGCGCCACGCCGGTGACGCCAGGCTCGCGCTGGGTCATCAGGCCAGGCCTGTGAGCGCGGCAGCACGATACGCATGAATGCCATGAAAGACTCCGCCCGAAACCACACGTCCCGCCCCGCCCGGTCCGCAAGCACCACCGCACTGCGCGCGCGCCTGGCGCGGCTGCGCCCGAGCGTGCCGCAGGCCTGGCAGGAGCGCTTCAACGCGTTCTGGTCGGCGCGCAACCCGCGCGAGCAGGCCATTTTGGCCGGCGGCACCGCGGTGCTGGTGCTGGTGATCGGCTACACGCTGCTGTGGGAGCCGGCCGCCGAAGGCCGCCAGCGCCTGGCGCGCAGCCTGCCGCAGATGCGCGCCGACCTGGCCGAAATGGAAACGCTGGCGCAGGAAGCGCGCGGCCTCAAGGCCACGCCGGCACCAGCGCTGCGCGGCGACGCGCTGACGCAGGCGCTGCAGGAAAGCTTGGGCCAGCATGGCCTGAAGGCAACCCGGCTTGCCGCCGGTGCCGACAACAATGTCCAGGTGCAGCTCGACAAGGTGCCCTTCGGCGCGTTCAGCGGCTGGCTGCAGGACGTGCGCCAGCAGCAGCGCATGAAAGTGATCGACGCCCGCATCGTCTATGTCGGCGCCACGGCGCTGGTCAATGTCAGCGCGACCCTGCAGGGTCCGGGCGGCCGCAGCTGATGGTACGGCTGGAAACGCTGCGGCTGCCGCGCCGCAAGCTGCGCCGGCCGGGTGCGTGGCGGCGCCTGCGCTGGCTCGCGCTGGGAGTGGCTAGCGCCGCGGCTACGGTGGTGGCGATGCTGCCGGCCGCGTGGATCGCCGAGCGCGTGGCCACGCAGACGCAGGGACGGGTCCTGCTGGCCGATGCCAGCGGCTCGCTGTGGCGCGGCAGCGCCACGCTGGCGCTGTCGGCCGGCGCCGGCAGCCAGACCGCCACGGTGCTGCCGGGCCGGCTGCAATGGACGCTGGCCTTCTGGCCGCTGCTGGCCGGCACCGCGCGCGCGGTGGTGACGCACACCGAAGCCATGGCCGCGCCGGTGGCGATCACTGCGACGCCGGGCGGCTGGACCGTGCAGTCCGGGGCGATGCGGCTGCCGGCATCGCTGCTGGAAGGCATCGGCGCGCCGTTCAATACGCTGCGCCCGGATGGCCTGATGCGCGCGGACTGGTCGACGCTGCAAGGCAGCTTTTCCGGCCAGAAAGGCAACGGAAATGGCAATGGCATGCGCGGCCATGTCACGCTGCGCATCGAGCAGGTGTCGTCCGCGGTCAGCCGGCTGCGCCCGCTCGGCAGCTACCGCGCCGAGATCGACTGGAGCGGCGTCGGCGGCGGCAAGCTGCAACTGAGTACTATCGCCGGGCCGCTGCACCTGGAGGGCAGCGGCACGCTTGGCCGGCAGGCGCGCTTCGAGGGCACCGCCCATGCCGAGCCCGATGCGGAAACGCAACTGACCAGCTTGCTGAGCCTGCTGGGACGACGAGACAACAACGTGACAAGGCTGCGCTTCTGATGCCAGGCAGCACCAGGAGCGTACGGAAATGACTATGACAACCCATGCCACCCGACCTGTTTTCCAGACCGCCTGCGTCCGCGCCGTGGCCCTGCTGTGCGGGCTCTCGCTGCTGGCGCCCGCGCCGCTGTGGGCCCAGCCCGGCGCACGCACCACGGGCACGCCGCCGGCGCCGCCCGATGTCACGCCGGCCAGCCGCGACCAGGTCGTGCTCAACTTCGTCAATGCGGACCTCGACTCGGTGATCAAGGCGGTCGGGCAGGCCACCGGCAAGAACTTCGTGATCGACCCGCGCGTGAAGGGCACCGTGAACCTGGTCACCGAGCAGCCGGTGTCGCGCGCGCAGGCGCTGCAGACGCTGGGCTCGGTGCTGCGCATGCAGGGCTATGCGATGGTCGAGAGCAACGGCTTCACCAAGGTCGTGCCCGAGGCCGACGCCAAGCTGCAGGGTTCCCCCACGGTGATCGGCGCGGCGCCAAGCCGCGGCGACCAGGTGGTGACGCAGGTGTTCCGGCTCAACTACGAGTCGGCCAACAACCTGGTGCCGGTGCTGCGGCCGATGATCGCGCCCAACAACACCATCACCGCCTACCCGGCCAACAACACGCTGGTCATCACCGACTACGCTGACAACCTGCGCCGGCTGGCGCGCATCATCGCCGCCATCGACGCGCCCGCTTCGGGCGAGGTCGAACTGGTACCGCTGCGCCATGCGCTGGCCAGCGACACCGCGCAGGTGCTGCAGAAGCTGCTCGACCCCGCTGCCGCGGGTGCGGCCGGCGGCGGCGCGGCGCCGGGCGTCGACGCCACGCTGCGCACGTCCGTGGTGGCCGAGCCGCGCAGCAACGCGCTGATGATCCGCGCCTCCAGCCGTGCGCGGCTGCAGCAGGCACGCCAGCTGATCGAGAAGCTCGACCAGCCTTACGCCCGCCCCGGCAATATCTGGGTGGTGCCGCTGAAGAATGCCGATGCGGTAAAACTGGCCGCCACGCTGCGCGCCATCGTCGCGGCCGACAGCAGCTTTGCCTCCTCGACCCAGCCCGGCGCCGGTGCCGCGGGCGGCATCGCCGGCGCGGCCGGCATGACCAATGTCTCCACGCCGGCCGGCGGCCAGTTCACTGGCGGCACCACGGGCACGCAGACCGGCATGCGCAGCGGCACCAGCGGCATGGGCGGCGGCGGTGCTTATGGCAGCTCGGCCTTCGCCGCCTCGTTCGGCACCAGCACGCAGCCGACCACCGGCGGCATCATCCAGGCCGACCCGTCGACCAACTCGCTGATCATCACCGCCAGCGAGCCGGTCTACCGCAACCTGCGCGGGGTGATCGACGACCTCGACGCGCGCCGCGCGCAGGTCTACATCGAATCGATGATCGTTGAGGTCACCGCCACGCAGGCGAGCGAGCTTGGCATCCAGTGGCAAGGCCTGATCAGCTCGTCAAGCGGCAACAACAACGTCTTTGCCGGCACCAACTTCGGCACCGGCGGGCAGAACATCCTCAACCTGACCCTGGCCGGCGCCCTGGCCGACAGCAACCGCGCCGCCGGCATCGTCGCCGCGCAGCAGCTGGTCCCCGACATCGGCGGCCTGAACCTGGGCATCGTCAACCGGGCCATGGGCCTGGGCGCCCTGCTGCGCGCGCTGGGCACCAACGGCAGCGTCAACCTGCTGTCCACGCCGAACCTGATCACGCTGGAGAACGAGGAAGCCAAGATCCTGATCGGCCAGAACATCCCGATCACCACCGGCTCGTATGCGCAGACCGGCGGCGCGGCCTCGGTGACGCCGTTCCAGACCTTCGACCGCAAGGACGTCGGGATCACGCTGCGCGTGAAGCCGCAGATCACCGACGGCGGGCTGGTCAAGATGCAGATCTTCCAGGAGTCGTCGTCGGTGGTGGCTGGCACGCTGTCGCAGGTGCAGGGCCCGACCACCAATGTGCGCTCGATCGAGACCAACGTGCTGGTCGACGACGGCCAGATCATCGTGCTCGGCGGCCTGATCGAGGATTCGTACGGCGACGGCGTGCAGAAGGTGCCGCTGCTGGGCGACATCCCGCTGATCGGCGGCCTGTTCCGCTACGAGAACAAGAACCGCTCCAAGACCAACCTGCTGGTGTTCCTGCGCCCGTATGTGATGCGCACGACGGGCGCTGCCGACCGCCTGACCGCGGACCGCTACGACTATATGCGTGCGCAGCAGCAGGGCTTTGTATCGCCTAACATCATGGTGCGTGACACCAACACGCCGCTGCTGCCGCCGGCGGATGCGCCGACCACGCCGTTCATCGATCCGCGCGCAAACGGCCCGGTGGCGACGCCGCTGCCGCTGCCGCAGACGCTGCCGCAAAATCCGCAGCAGCAGCCCGGCGTGCCGGCACAGCCGCAACCGTTGCCGCCGCCCGCGCCCTTGCAGCAGCCGCTGAGCCAGCGCGGCGAAGCCGCCACGCCGGGCGCTGTCCAGAACTGAGGCCTGCCATGGCGAGCGAAGTCCAGACCCCTCCCTTCGAAACACTCGAACCGCCCTCGCCGATGGCGGCGCGGCTGGTTTCGTACGGCTTTGCGCGCGAAGCGCCGCTGCTGATTGCACACCAGCGCCCCGACGGGCTGGAGGTATGGGTCAGCCGCGCCACCTCCCCGACGGCGCTGGCGGAGATCGCCCGGGTGCACGGCGCGCTGCGCCTGCGCGTGCTGGAGCCCGAGGCGCTCGAGCGCGCCATGTCCGATGCCTATAACCGCCAGGACGGCAGCGCCGCGCAGGTAGTCGGCGAAGTCGAAGGCGAGGTCGACCTGTCGCGCCTGATGCAGGACATTCCCGCGGTGGAAGACCTGCTCGAGTCCGAGGACGACGCGCCGATCATCCGCATGATCAACGCGCTGCTGACGCAGGCGGCGCGCGAAGGCGCATCGGATATCCACATCGAGCCGTTCGAGTCGTCGTCGGTGGTGCGCTTCCGCGTCGATGGCACGTTGCGCGACGTGGTGCGGCCCAAGAAGGCACTGCACGGCGCGCTGATCTCGCGCATCAAGATCATGGCGCAGCTCGATATCGCCGAGAAACGCCTGCCGCAGGACGGCCGCATCACGCTGCGCGTGGGCGGGCGGCCGGTGGATGTGCGCGTGTCGACGCTGCCCACCGGCCACGGCGAGCGCGCGGTGCTGCGCCTGCTGGACAAGGAAGCGGGCCGGCTCGACCTGGCCAGGCTGGGCATGTCGCCCGACACGCTGCGCAGCTTCGACCACCTGATCCGCCAGCCGCACGGCATCGTGCTGGTGACCGGGCCGACCGGCTCGGGCAAGACCACCACGCTGTATGCCGCGCTGTCGCGGCTGGATGCGCGCACCACCAACATCATGACGGTGGAAGACCCGGTCGAGTACGACCTCGACGGCATCGGCCAGACCCAGGTCAACCCGCGCATCGACATGACCTTCGGCAAGGCCCTGCGCGCGATCCTGCGCCAGGACCCGGACGTGGTGATGATCGGCGAGATCCGCGACCTGGAAACCGCGCAGATCGCGGTGCAGGCCTCGCTGACCGGCCACCTGGTGCTGGCGACGCTGCACACCAACGATTCGGCCTCGGCGGTGACGCGGCTGGTCGACATGGGAATCGAGCCGTTCCTGCTGTCGTCGTCGCTGCTAGGCGTGCTGGCGCAGCGGCTGGTACGGCGCCTGTGCCCGCACTGCAAGCGCGATGAAGTGATCGAACTGCCAGTGGAACCAGCCGCGGCCGATGCAGAAGCGCTGCAGGCGCAGGGCAAGCCGCTGCAGCATGTGTGGCATCCGGTCGGCTGCGACAAGTGCGGACAGTCGGGCTACCAGGGCCGAATGGGGGTCTACGAGCTGCTGACCGTCGGCGACGAGATCCGCACCATGATCCACCGGCAGGCGCCGGAATCGGAGATCAAGCAGGTGGCGCTGGCGCATGGCATGCACACCATGCGCGGCGACGCGCAACGCTGGATCGACAGCGGCGCGACCGCGCTTGAGGAAGTGTTGCGCGTGACGCGCGACTAAGGCGGAGCAGACACCGGATGCCAGCCTTCCGCTACGAAGCCGCCGACGCCGCCGGCAAGACCGACCGCGGCGTCATCGAGGCCGACAGTCCGCGCCAGGCGCGCTCGCAACTGCGTGCACGCGGGCTGACGCCGCTGACCGTCGATGCGCTGGCCGGTGCCGGCATGGCGCCGCGCGGCGGCAGCCAGCTGTTCACGCGCAGGCTGTCGACGCAGGAGCAGGCGTTGTTCACGCGCCAGCTCGCCAGCCTGATCGTGGCCGGCCTGCCGCTGGACGAAGCGCTCGGCGCGCTGGCCGACCAGGCCGAACGGCCGCATGTGCACGAACTGCTGGCCGGCATCCGCGCCGAGGTGATGGGCGGCAGCTCGCTGTCGGTGGCGCTGGCGCAGCATCCGCGCGACTTTCCGGAGATCTACCGCGCACTGGTATCTGCCGGCGAGCATTCGGGCCATCTCGGGCTGGTGCTGGAGCGGCTGGCGGGCTATATCGAGTCACGCAATACGCTGACGTCGAAGATCCGGCTCGCGTTCACCTATCCGGCCATCGTCACGGTGGTCGCATTCGCGATCGTGATCTTCCTGCTGTCCTACGTAGTGCCGCAGGTGGTGAGCGTGTTTGCGAACACCAAGCAGAAGCTGCCGATACTCACCATCATCATGCTGTGGCTGTCAGATTTCGTGCGCAACTGGTGGTGGGCGGCGCTGGCGTTCATCGCCGTGGTTGCACTGGCGATCCGCAGCCTGCTGAAGCAGCCTGCGGTGCGGCTGGAATGGCACCGGTGGCTGCTGACCGCGCCCCTGTTCGGCAAGCTGATTCGCGGCTATAACACCGCACGCTTTGCCGGCACGCTGGCGATCCTGGTTTCGGCGGGCGTGCCGATCCTGCGCAGCCTGCAGGCGGCCGGCGAGACGCTGACCAACGAGGCATTGCGTGCCAATGTGGAAGATGCCAATACGCGCGTGCGTGAAGGCGCGTCGCTGGCGCGCGCGCTGGCGGCGCAGAACCAGTTTCCGCCGGTGCTGGTGCATTTGATCCGGTCGGGTGAGGCGACCGGCAATCTGCCGGTGATGCTGGACCGGGCTGCGCAAGGCGAGGCGCAGGAGCTGGAACGGCGCACGCTGTTCCTGACCAGCTTGCTGGAGCCGCTGCTGATCCTGACGATGGGGGTGGTGGTGCTGTTGATCGTGCTGGCGGTGTTGATGCCGATTATCGAGATCAATCAGCTGGTGCGGTAGGCGCCGTAGCGCTGGCAGGCCACAACGCTCGCATAAGCTGGCGCCGCTGGTGAAGGCACTCCTCTCCCGCGAAGTGGGAGAGGAGTGAGGGTGAGGGCCGGAGCCTCCGCGAAGTCAGGCTCATCGTGCTTGGCACATGCCGGCCCTCTCCCCCGGCCCCTCTCCCGCGCGCGGGAGAGGGGAGCAAACCGACGCAGTGCGTTATTCAGTGACTGGTTCGGCCTTCTTGCCAGGCCGCTTGCGCGTTTTCTTCGCTGGTACCGGCGCGGCCACCTCGGCTGCCAATTCCTGCGGAGCCGGCACTTCAGGCTCCGCCTCTACCGTCGCCGTCAACACCGTCGCCCCCGGCGCGGCAAACACCGACTGGTCGATCGGCCACGGCGTCTCGCTCAGCGTCACCTCCGGACGGCGCGCGGGTCGCTTGCGGCTGCGCGGCTTGGGCTCTGCGTCGGCCTGGGGCTCGGGATCCGGCTGTGGCGCGGCTTCCAGCGGCGGCACCGGTTCCGGGTCGGGCTGCACAGCATCGGCCGCGACGAACGACGGCTCTTCCACTGCCCGGGGTTCCGGCTGGACAGCGACAGGTTCCGGCGCTGCTTCGGGGATTTCAACCACCGCCGGGGCGGGGTTGCGGCGCGCCACTTCGGATTGAGGAGCGGACTGAACAGCGGGCTGCTGCTGCGGCGGCCGCTGTTGCTGTTCGCCGCCGCCCTTGCTCCGCTTCTTCAAGCGTACCCAGATGGTCTTGTTGTTGCCGCCGTTGCGGGTCTCGACTTCGAACAGCCCGGTGGCCAGCACCAGCTCCGAGAGCTTGCCGTAGCCATAGTTGCGCGAGTCGAATTCCGGCGCCTGCTTGGCGATGTGGTTGCCCATGCTGCCCAGCGTCAGCCAGCCGTCCTCGTCGGACACGGCCTGCGCCGCGCTCTGCAGCAGGCGCACCAGACGCGAGTCCTGGCGCAGTTCGCCGGTGCTGCGCTTGCGCGTGGGCGCGGCGGCCCCATCGATGCCTTCAGCGCCTTCGGTGTCGGCCTCGGCACGCAGCACATCGGAGTAGATGAACTTGTCGCAGGCGGTGACGAAGGGCTTGGGCGTCTTGCGTTCGCCGAAGCCATAGACGATCAGCCCCTGCTCGCGGATGCGCGAGGCGAGCCGGGTGAAGTCGCTATCGCTGGAGACGATGCAGAAGCCGTCGAAGCGCCCGGTGTACAGCAGGTCCATGGCGTCGATGATCATGGCGCTGTCGGTGGCGTTCTTGCCGACGGTGTAGCGGAACTGCTGGATCGGCTGGATCGAATGCGACAGCAGCCGCTCCTTCCAGCCGGCCAGGTTGGGCCGGGTCCAGTCGCCGTAGATGCGCTTGACGGCGGCGACGCCGTACTTGGCAACTTCGGCCAGCAGGCCTTCGACGATGGCGGGCGCCGCGTTGTCGGCGTCGATCAGCACGGCCAGGGTCGCGGTGCCCTGGCGGGGGGAATTGGTCATGTTCGGGTATTCGCTGGTTTGCCCGTGCATAAGACGGGCAATCGGAAATCAGGTTGCACCAGGCTGGCGCGGCAGATGTGGTGCAACGAAGACTGCGGCGCGGCATCGCCGGCGTTCTCGATGCAACGCAGTGTACACGCGAACCCCTGTCCATACGGGAAATCACGGTTGGCACGGGTACGTTTTGTGCTGCGCTGCAAGGTACCGCCGACCGCACGGCGGTGCTACCATCCCGCGCAGAGACACAACCGCCCAACGCCTCCACAAGAGGCCGCGAGGCGATTGCCCACAACTGCAGGTGTCGGTGATCCCGACAACACGCCCCATAGAGGAGCACCTATGAATGCCCCCCTGACCACGCCGGTCAGCGACGCCATCCGCCGCGCGCTCGCTAATGTTTCCCTCGACGACAAATACACGCTGGAGCGTGGCCGCATCTACATCAGCGGCACGCAGGCGCTGGTGCGCCTGCCCATGCTGCAGCAGGAGCGCGATCACGCCACCGGGCTGAACACTGCCGGCTTTATCTCCGGCTACCGGGGCTCGCCACTGGGCGCGCTGGACCAGTCGCTGTGGAAAGCCAAGAAACACCTGGCCGCGCACAACATCGTGTTCCAGGCCGGGCTGAACGAAGACCTCGCCGCGACCGCAGTGTGGGGCTCGCAGCAGGTCAACATGTACCCCGATGCCAGGTTCGATGGCGTGTTCGGCATGTGGTACGGCAAGGGGCCGGGCGTGGACCGCACCGGCGACGTGTTCAAGCACGCCAACTCGGCCGGTTCGTCGAAGCACGGCGGGGTGCTGGTGCTGGCCGGTGACGACCACTCGGCCAAGTCGTCAACGCTGGCGCACCAGTCGGAGCACATCTTCAAGGCCTGCGGCCTGCCGGTGCTGTATCCGTCGAACGTCCAGGAGTACCTCGACTACGGCCTGCACGGCTGGGCCATGAGCCGCTATTCCGGGCTGTGGGTGGCGATGAAGTGCGTGACCGACGTGGTGGAATCGTCGGCCTCGGTGGAGCTGGATCCGCACCGCGTGCAGATTGCGCTGCCGGGCGATTTCATCATGCCGCCGGGTGGCCTGAACATCCGCTGGCCCGATCCGCCGCTGGAGCAGGAAGCCCGCCTGCTCGACTACAAATGGTACGCGGGCCTGGCCTATGTGCGTGCCAACAAGCTGGACCGCATCGAGATCGATTCGCCGCACGCGCGCTTCGGCATCATGACCGGCGGCAAGGCCTACCTGGATACGCGCCAGGCGCTGGCCGACCTGGGGCTGGACGACGCCACCTGCGCGCAGATCGGCATCCGCCTGTACAAGGTCGGCTGCGTGTGGCCGCTGGAAGCGCATGGCGCGCGCGCCTTTGCCGAGGGCCTGCAGGAAATCCTGGTGGTCGAAGAGAAACGCCAGATCATGGAGTACGCGCTCAAGGAAGAGTTGTACAACTGGCGCGACGATGTGCGCCCCAAGGTCTACGGCAAGTTCGACGAGAAGGACAACGCTGGCGGCGAATGGTCGATCCCGCAGGGCAACTGGCTGCTGCCGGCGCACTATGAACTGTCGCCGGCGATCATCGCCAAGGCCATCGCCACGCGGCTGGACAAGTTTGAGCTGCCGATGGACGTGCGCGCGCGCATCACCGCGCGCCTGGCGATCATCGAGGCCAAGGAAAAGGCATTGGCCACGCCGCGCGTGGTTGGACAGGAAAAGGCCGAGCGCAAGCCTTGGTTCTGCTCGGGCTGCCCGCACAACACCTCGACCAACGTGCCGGAGGGTTCGCGTGCGCTGGCCGGCATCGGCTGCCATTACATGACGGTGTGGATGGACCGCAATACCAGCACCTTCAGCCAGATGGGCGGCGAAGGCGTGGCGTGGATCGGCCAGGCGCCGTTCGCGGGCGACAAGCATGTGTTCGCCAACCTTGGCGATGGCACCTACTTCCATTCTGGCCTGCTGGCGATCCGCGCGTCGATCGCCGCGGACGTCAACATCACCTACAAGATCCTGTACAACGATGCGGTGGCCATGACCGGCGGCCAGCCGGTGGACGGCCAGCTGTCGGTGCGGGACATCGCCTGGCAGGTGCACAGCGAGGGCGCGAAAAAGATCGTCATCGTCAGCGACCAGCCGGAGAAGTACAACGCGGCGATCAAGCTGCCCCAGGGTATCGACATCCATCACCGCGACCAGCTAGACAGCGTGCAGCGCGAGCTGCGCGAAGTGCCGGGCTGCACCATCCTGATCTACGACCAGACCTGCGCCACCGAGAAGCGCCGCCGCCGCAAGCGCGGCACGATGGAAGATCCGGCGCGCCGCGTCTTCATCAATGACGCGGTGTGCGAAGGCTGCGGCGATTGCTCGGTCAAGTCGAACTGCCTTTCAGTGGAGCCGCTGGAGACGGATTTCGGCACCAAGCGCCAGATCAACCAGTCGTCGTGCAACAAGGACTTCTCGTGCCTGAACGGCTTCTGCCCGAGTTTTGTCTCGGCCGAAGGCGCACAGGTGCGCAAGCCCGAACAGCACGGCGTGTCGATGGACAGCCTGCCCGCGCTGCCGGCGCCGGAGCTGCCGCCGATCCGCCGTGCCTATGGCATCCTGGTGACCGGCGTGGGCGGCACCGGCGTGGTGACCATTGGCGGCCTGCTGGGCATGGCGGCGCACCTGGAGAACAAGGGCGTGACCGTGCTCGACATGGCGGGCCTGGCGCAGAAAGGCGGCGCGGTGCTGTCGCACGTGCAACTGGCCGCGCGGCCCGATGACCTGCACGCAACGCGCATCGCGATGGGAGAAGCCGACCTGGTGATCGGCTGCGATGCCATCGTGTCGGCCACCGACGAAGTCATCTCCAAGACCCAGGCGGGCCGCACGCGCGCCGTGGTCAATACCGCGCAGACGCCAACCGCCGCGTTCATCAAAAACCCGAAGTGGCAGTTCCCGGGTGTGTCGGCCGAACAGGACGTGCGCAACGCCGTCGGCGAGAAGTGCGACTTCATCAACGCCAGCGGCCTCGCCGTGGCGCTGCTGGGCGATGCCATCTACACCAACCCGCTGGTACTGGGCTATGCGTGGCAAAAGGGCTGGATCCCGCTGACGCTGCAGGCACTGGAGCGCGCCATCGAACTCAACGGCGTGGCCGTCGAGAAGAACAAGGCCGCGTTCGACTGGGGCCGCCATATGGCGCACGACCCGGAGCACGTGCTGTCGCTGACCGGCAAGCTGCAGGCCACCGCCGAAGGCGCGGAAGTGGTCAAGCTGCCGGCCTCGACCAGCGCGATGCTGGAGAAGCTGGTCGCCCGCCGCATGGAACACCTGACGGCCTACCAGGACGCCACTTACGCGCGCACCTATCGCGAAGCGATCGACCGCGTGCGCGCGGCCGAAAGCGCGCTGGCAGGCAGCGGCAAGCCGCTGCCGCTGACCGAGGCCGCGGCGCGCAACCTGGCCAAGCTGATGGCGTACAAGGACGAATATGAGGTGGCGCGGCTTTATACCGATCCTGTCTTCCTCGACAAGCTGCGCGCGCAGTTCGAAGGCGAACCGGGCAAGGACTACCAGCTCAATTTCTGGCTGGCGCCGCCGACGACGGCCAAGCGCGACGACAAGGGTCATCTGGTCAAGCGCAAGTTCGGTCCGTCGACGATGACCCTGTTCCGCGTGCTGGCGAAGATGAAGGGCCTGCGCGGCGGCATGTTCGATGTCTTTGGCAAGACCGGGGAACGCCGCACCGAGCGCGCGCTGATCGGCGAATACCGTGCTCTGCTGGATGAGCTGGTGGCGGGCTTGAATGCCGCCAACTACGAGACCGCCGTCGCGCTGGCCGACCTGCCGGACGATATCCGGGGCTTCGGGCACGTGAAGGAAAACAACCTGAAGGCGGTGCGAGGGCGCTGGGCGAAACTGCTGGAGCAGTTCAGGCATCCGGAAGCGGCACAGCGGGCTGCGTAAGGCCGTTCCTCCCCTCTCCCGCCTGCGGGAGAGGGGCCGGGGGTGAGGGCGGGATTGTCTCGATGCGAAATGTGGACACCTTGCCAAACCGCCCCTCACCCTGCCCTCTCCCCGTGAGGGGAGAGGGGAACACCGTCGGTCCGTCCTACGGCTGGGCCAGCTCCTTCTCCCCCGGCTTCACATACATCGAGTTCTTCGGCTGCGACAGCACCCGCCGCACCATCGGCTCGAAGAACGACAACGGCAGCGTGTCGTAGTCCGTCATGAACGCGGCCGCATCGTACTTGCGGCAGAACTCGGCGGTGCGCTCGAACAGCTCCGGCTGATTGCGATACTGCTCGCGCAGGTTGCGATCCAGCCCGAGGTGATGGAAGAAGTAGTAGCCCTGGAACACGCCGTGCTTTTCCACCATCCACAAATTTTCGGCACTGACGAACGGCTTCAGGATCGCCGCCGCGATATCCGGATGGTTGAAGCTGCCGAGCGTATCGCCGATATCGTGCAGCAGCGCGCAGACCACGTATTCCTCATCCTGCCCGTCCCGGTGCGCCAGCGTCGCCGTCTGCAGCGAATGCGTGAGCCGGTCCACCGGGAAGCCGCCGCAATCGCCATCCAGCAGCCGCAGGTGCGCCAGCACGCGGTCCGGCAGTGCCCGCGCGTACGGCATGAACTCGGCGGAAATCGCGCCCCAGTCCTCGCGGGTGCCGTGTTCCATATGGCTGAAGCTCGCGCGCGCGGGCGCGTGGGTGTCGCTCATGCTGGTCTCCTTTTGTGGTCGCGTACCGAACATCGGCGCGTCATGTTGTGCTGGCATTGTGGCAGCCGTAGCGGCGCTACACTGTCAAAAAGCTAACAATGTGCCGGCATATTGCAGCGCACCACCCGTCCATGCTGATCCGTCCCTTCCGACCTGAAGACGAACCCGCCGTCATTGCCTTGTGGCAGGCCTGCGGCCTGACCCGTCCGTGGAACGACCCGCGTCGCGATATCGCGCGCAAGCTCGCCGAGCAGCCCGGGCTTTTCCTGGTCGGTGAAGCCGACGGGAAACCAGTGGCCACTGCGATGGTGGGGTTCGACGGCCACCGCGGCTGGGTCTACTATTTGGCCGTACAGCCCGAGCTGCAGGGCCACGGCTACGGCCGCATGCTGATGGCGCAGGCCGAACAGCTGCTGATCGAACGCGGCTGCCCCAAGATCAACCTGCTGGTGCGCACCGGCAACCGCGCGGTGATCGATTTCTACGACAAGCTGGGCTACGCGCCCGACGAAGTGGTCAGCCTGGGCAAGCGGCTGATCCCGGATATCTAGCAGCAACAGACCGACGATCAAGGAGACGACATGACGTTCCACGGAAGCTGCCACTGCGGCAACATTGCCTTCGAGGTGGAGGCCGCAAGCATCCCGAGCGTGATCCGCTGCAATTGCTCGATCTGCCGCCGTCGCGGCCACCTGCTGTGGTTCGTGCCGCGCGCGACCTTCAAGCTGGAGACGCCCGACAGCAACGCGTCGACGTACCGCTTCAACACCATGAAGATCGCACACCGCTTTTGCCCGGTGTGCGGCTGCGGGCCGTACGCCGATGGCCAGGACAAGGACGGCAAGCCGATGGCGGCGGTGAACGTGCGCTGCCTGGACAATGTCGACCTGGACAGCCTGAAGGTCATCGACTACGACGGCCTGCACCACTGACGCCCGCCATGTTCCGCATCCTCGATCTCGACCACCTGGTGCTGCGCACCGCCAACGTGGACACGCTGCGACACTTCTATGTCGACGTGCTGGGCTGCAGCGTCGAGCGCGAGCAGCCTGACTTCGGCCTGACGCAGTTGCGCGCGGGCAGCGCGCTGATCGACCTGGTGTCGCTGGACGGGCCGCTGGGTCGCGCCGGCGGCGCGGGTCCGGGCACGGAAGGGCGCAACCTCGATCATTTCTGCCTGCGCATCGAGCCGTTCGACGAGGCCGCACTGCGCGCGTGGCTGGCCCGGCACGACGTGCAGGCCAGTGAGGTCGCGCAGCGCTTCGGAGCCGAAGGCAAGGGCCCATCGCTCTACGTCAGCGACCCGGACGGCAACGTGGTCGAACTGAAGGGTCCGCCTGCACCAGGCATCGACGATGCGATGACCGCACAGTAAGGCGCGTACCGTCGCGCAGCGTATGCGCAGGATCGCTACAATTTGCCACTGGTCCCGCGCGCCGCCAGCCATGGCGACTCCCCCGCCGGGACCCGCCATGACAACGCTAGAAGCCAGCTCCGATCCGGACGCCGCCAGTACCGCAGACTGTTCCGCAGACTGTTCCGCAGAAGCCAGCCCGGCACGCGCCGGCCCCGCGCAACCAGCCACGCCGCCGCGCCGGCTGGTCTGGATCCTCGGCCTGACCGAGACCATCTCCTGGGGCACGCTGTTTTTCGCCTTCACCGTGTTCATCGAGCCGATGATCAGCAGCACGGGCTGGTCCAGGCCCTTCCTGGCGGGCGGCTATTCGCTGGGGCTGCTGGTGTGGGCGATGTGCTCGTTCGCGGTGGGCCGGCTGCTGGACCGCGCGCCGGCGCGCAGGGTGATGGGCGCTGGTTCGGTGCTGGCCGGACTGGGGCTGCTGCTGTGGGCGTGGTCGCCCTCTCCCGCCATGTTCCTGCTGATGTGGGTGCCGATCGGGCTGGCCATGGCCACCACGCTGTACGAGCCCGCCTTCGTGGTGCTGCGCCAGGCCTATGGCGACCAGTACCAGAAGCCGATCATGGTGGTCACGCTGATGGCCGGCTTTGCCAGCACGATCTTCGTGCCGCTGGCGCAATGGCTGGTGCTGCATGCCGGCTGGCGCCCCACGCTGGTTGGCTTCGCGCTGCTGAACCTGCTCGTCTGCGCGCCGCTGCACGCGCGCATGCGCTACGCCACGCATCCCACCTACAGCGGCACGCCGACGGCCGGCGCCGGCGCGGGCAGCGCCGGCATCGCGCGCACCACGCTGCGCCAGCCGGTGTTCTGGGCCGTGGTGCTGGCCTTCACCGCAACCGCGGTGGTGGCCTCGCTGCTGGGCGCGCACCTGATCCCGATGCTGACCGAGAAAGGCCTGCCGGTGTCGCAGCAGCTGGCGGTGGCGGCGCTGATCGGCCCGGCACAGGTGGTCGGCCGCATGCTGATGATGCGCGCGGCAGTGCGCCACCCGGTGCGGCTGTCGCTGCCGGTCTACCTGCTGATGAGTGCGGGACTGCTGTGCTTCGCGCTCGGCCACGGTGCCTGGCTGATGGCGGCGGCGGTGCTGTACGGCTGCGCCAACGGCGTCAATACGATGTTGCGGGCAATGGCCATGCCCGAGCTGATCTCGCGCCATCACTACGCCACGCTGAACGGCCTGATGATGACGCCGGTGCTGCTGATGCAGGCCGCCGCGCCGTGGCTGGGCGCGCTGCTGTGGCGGGCAGCGGGCGGCTACTGGCTGATGCTGTGGGTAATGCTGGCGCTGGCGCTGGGCGCGCTGCTGGCGTTCGGCTACGCGCTGCACCGGCGTGGACTGCTGCGCCTGGCGGGAACCGCGCCATAGCGCTGCCACACCCCGGTCGCGCCGATGCACGACAATGGGGGTTTTTGCGGCCGGGCCGACGGCGCCGGACGCATCCCTGCATCACAATGTCCGACTCCAACTCGCCACCCGGCACCGCCCCGCTCGCCGTCACCCCTTCCACGCCGGGCGCGCTCGCGCGCGCGACGCGCAGCACCATGGCGCTGTTCTTCGTCAACGGCGCCACCTTTGCCACCTGGGGCGTCCATATCCCCACCATCAAGGCGCGTTTTGGCCTGTCCGACGCGATGCTGTCGCTGGCGATGCTCGCCGTCGCCGGCGGCGCCCTCCTGGCAATGGGGCCGGTCGGGCGCTGGGTCACCCGCGTCGGCAGCGCACGCGCGGCGACGGCCAGCGGCCTGGTGTTCGCGCTGGCCACGGTGGCGATTCTCGCCATGCCTTCGTTCTGGTGGCTGCTGCCCGCGCTGGTGGCGTTTGGCATGGCCAACGCCGGCTTCGACGTGGCCATGAACGCACAGGCCGCCACAGTGGAAGCCAGCCGCCCACGCCCGGTGATGTCGGCCCTGCATGGCATGTTCAGCCTCGGCGGCATGGCCGGCGCGGCCTTCGGCGGGCTGATGCTGGCGCTGGACGTGGCGCCGCTGGCGCACGCGGCGATGATGGCGGGCTTGACCGCGCTGGCTGCGCTCGCGGCCATGCCCGGCCTGCTGCCCGACCACCCGGTAATGCCGGGCGCCGCGCACCATCGCGACCACGCCGTGCGCGCGCTGTGGCTGCTCGGCCTGCTGGCCTTCCTGGGTCTGATCGGCGAAGGCGCGATGTATGACTGGACCAGCGTCTACATGCGCGATGTGACCGCGGCGCCGGCCGGCTGGATCAGCCTGGGCTACGCGGCCTTCTCCGGCGGCATGGCGTGCGGGCGCTTCGGCGGCGACCGCTTGCGCGCGCGCCTGGGCGATGGCGCCACGCTGACCACCAGCGCCTGGCTGGGCTTCGCCGGCATCGTGCTGGCGCTGGTAGTCCCGCGACCGCTGGCGGCGCTGGTGGGGTTCACGCTGATGGGACTGGGCGCGGCCAACATGGTGCCGATCTTCTTCGTGGCCGCGTCGCGGCTGCCCGGGGTGGCGCCGGCCGAGGCGATTTCGCGCGTGGCGCGCTTTGCGTACCTGGGGCTGCTGCTGGGGCCGGTGCTGATCGGCGGCGTGGCGCACCTGGCCGACCTGCGCGTCGGGCTGGCGGTGGTGGCGCTGACCATGGGCTGGATCGCGCTGGCCGGCGCACGCTCGGCACGGCGCTACCTTCCGCCGCGCAAGGATGGCCGCTGATCCGCGGCGGAAGACACTCAGGCGGCCGCGCGCAGCGGCGGCGTGCCGGCGCCAATCCCCTCGAACACGAAGCTGTCCATCGCCAGTACGCCGTAGGTGACCTCATCCGCCACCCGGACCACGCTGGCTGCCGGCGTACCCGCGCCTGCGGCCCGCGGCCCCAGCGCCGCCCCCAGCGCCACGTAGAACGGCAGCAGGTGCTCGTCGGTCGGGTGCGCGCGGCGGGCGTACGGGGCCTGGGCGCGGTAGTCGGCAATACGGCTGGTATCGCCGGTGGCCAGCGCCTCGTCCAGCGCGTCGCGCATCCAGCCGCGGAAGGCCTCGACATAGGGCTCGGCCTGCGGCCCGTGCTGGTCGCGGCGGCCACCGCTGCCGAACACCTCCTGCAGGTTGTGCGTGAAGCTGCCCGAAGCCAGCACCAGCACGCCTTCCTCGCGCAGCGGCGCCAGGGCGCGGCCGATCTCGATCTGGACGGTAGGGGCAAGGTAGGGATTCATCGCGAGCTGCACCACCGGCACATCCGCGTCCGGGAAGAAGTGCCGCATCGGCATCCAGGCGCCATGGTCGAGCGGCCGTTCATCGTCCTCGCCGACAAACCCCGCGCCGGGAATGGCAGCGGATTCCACCAGCGCCTTGACCCGCGCGGCCAGTTCCGGCGAGCCGGGGGCATCGTAGCGCAGCGCGTACAGCTCGCGCGGGAAGCCGCCGAAGTCGTGCCAGGCTTCCTGGCGCTCGCGGCGGCTCACCGCCAGCGTGCTGTAGATCCAGTGCGCCGACACCACCAGCACCGCGCGCGGCGGCTGCGCGCGCAGCCGCTCGCCGAGTGCGTCGAAGGCCGCGCCGGTGGGGCCGGGATCGATGGCTAGCATGGGCGAACCGTGCGAGATAAACAGTGCGGGAAGCATGGCGTCGGGTTTCATTGATCTGCTCATTGATCCGTGTACTTGCCATTGAGTTTGGCAAAGATCGGCCGCCGGCATGGCCCGCTTTTGCGCATCTTTCATGCAAAAAAACTGAACTGCCGCGCGCGGCGTGGGCTTGGCCACACACCGCCGCAGGCGTGCTGGGACGCCGCCGGGCACCGCACCCTATGATGCAGCCGAGGGCAAGTGCCGCGCCCGGCAAGCCCTACGGCCAACGCATGACGCCGCCAGCACGCCACGCGTGCCGGGTGGCCGGAGACATCGTGGTACCGAATCTGCTGCGCCGCCCCGGACGGCGCTTCCCCCGTCCCGCCCAATGGTGGCAGCCTGGCGTCTACGGCAGCGTGCCGGCGGTCGCGCTGTGGATCGCGGCCAGGCTGCCGGCGCAGTGGCTGTGGTCGCTCGCCGGCCAGCCGGATGCCGGTGAGTGGCTGAACCAGGCGGGCGATACGGTGTTTGTTGCCGGCTGGGCCGGCAGCGCGCTGATGCTGTGGCTTGGCCGCCACCGGCCCGCGCCGGCTGCCAGGTCCGAAGCGGTCGATGAGAGCGATGCGGGCGCGCAGCGGACACCCCGCCGCCATCCGACGGCCTGATCTGGCCATTGCCGCTTCCGCGCCCGCTTCAAAGAGTCGGCAAACCGATCTGAAAATTTTTGCGCACCGCCCCCTCGCCTGCCCGCGTGGCTAGAATGCGTCGGACGGCTGCCGGCCTCGCGGCGCGCCGCGTGAGCCGTGTGCCAGGGGAATACCCATGTCCGTACGCCTGCCGACTGCCCGGCTTCGCGCCAGCCTGCGCCGCGCTGCCCGCTGGCGCGCCGCGGCGGCGGCGTTCGGCTTGCTGGCCGCGGGGACCGCGCACGGCCAGGCCGGCAATGGACTGCAGCTGGCCGGTGCCAACGTGCAGCGGCACGCCAACGCGGTGCTGTCGCTGATGGCGTATTCGGTGGTGCCCGACCTGACTTCCAGCTCGCTGTCGATCAACAACGCCAGCACCGACGATCCCGGCATCGTCATGTCACAGCTCGGCGGCGGCTTCACCATCAGCAAGTCGTTCCCGCTCTACCTGGAAGGCGCGATCGCCTATAGCCGCTACGATCCCACCTTCATTGCCAGCAACGGCACCGAATCGCGCTCCATCCCGACACGGTGGAACACGTTCTCCGGCACCATCGGCATCGGCTGGGATTTCCCGATCACTGCCGACAAGGAACTGGTGATCCGGCCGATCTTTAATTTCTCGCTGGGCAATGTCTCGAGCGACCTGTCGATCGGCAAGTTCGCGCTGGAACGTGTGACGGACCGCCAGATCGACTTCCTTGATGGCGGCAGCCTGAACGCCTACGGCCTGGGCGGCTCGTTGATGCTGGACTGGGAGCACTACCGCGAGAACTACGAGGTCGACGTCGAGCTGCGCTACACCAGCATCCACCTGCAGAGCTTCGGCGGCACCGCCAGCGCGGTGAGCGGTACGGCGACAGCGCAGACCGCCAACCTGTGGGCGCGCTGGCGGGCGCCGACGGGCCTGCGCGCGCTCGACCGGCCGGTGCGCTATGTGCTGGAGCTGTCGCATTCGCACTATTTCGGCAGCCAGGCCGGTATTCTCGGCTTCAACTACCTGACCACGCTTGGCACCGGGCTGGAACTGGATACCAGTGCGCATGAGGTTTTCGTCACGCGGATACGGGCGGTGGTGCGCTATGTGTTCGGCAACAATGTGTCGGGGGTTTCACTGGGACTGGCGGCCAGCTTCTGACCACGCCCAAGGAGTGGGTTGCCCTCACTCCGCGTCATCCCCTTCCCGGTAAATGTTGATCACGTGCCGCGCCTCGAAGCACAGCGGCATGCCCGGTGCCATCTCGTCGGTGCAGTACGGCTGGTTGTCCAGTTTGCCGATATAGAGGCTGCCCTCGCGCCCGGTCACGATCACCCACATCCGCTCGACATGGACCTCCTCGCTGCAGTCTTCGTCCGCCACCAGGATGCGGAAGATCAGCTTGACCTGCTGGCCCGGGACCAGCGCGTCGCGTTCCTCAGGGGACGGGATCCAGAAAGTGTCGGGGTGGGCGGCGGCAATGGGCTCGCCGTCATCCAGTTCCCAGCCGTCTTCGTCCAGGGTCGTCAATCGCATGTCCATTTTCAGCCTTCCGCAATATCTCAGGTGCGGGCATGATCGCAGCAAATGCGGCGCGCCGCGAGCCGGTGGAGCGGCCACCGCACCGGATCCACGACCGGATCCGCCAAAAAGGGAGAAAGGTTACGCATGACGAGCAAGAAGGAAGCGCAGACAGCGCCGGTAGCGCCAGTACGCTGCGGCTGGTGCGGCACGCTGGATGACTATTGCCACTACCACGACCACGAGTGGGGCTTCCCGGTCGCCGATGACCGGCGCCTGTTCGAGAAGCTGTGCCTGGAGGGCTTCCAGGCTGGCCTGAGCTGGCTGACCATCCTGCGCAAGCGAGAAGCCTTCCGCAAGGCCTTTGCCAACTTCGACATCGACAAGGTGGCGCGCTTCGGCGAGCGCGATATCCAGCGCCTGCTCGGCGATGCCGGCATCGTGCGCCATCGCGGCAAGATCGAGGCCGCCATCAACAACGCGCAGCGGGCGCGCGAGTTGCTAGAAACCGAATCATCGCTGGCCGCCTATTTCTGGCGCTTCGAGCCCGATCAGGCCAGCCGGCCCAAGCTGTTGACGCCCGAGGTGCTGCGCGCCATGGCGATCTCGCCCGAGTCGACGGCGCTGTCCAAGGACCTGAAGAAGCGCGGCTGGCGCTTTGTCGGACCGACCACCATGTACGCGCTGATGCAGGCAATGGGCCTGGTCAACGACCACCAGGAAGGCTGCGCGACGCGGGCCGAGGTGATACGGGCGCGCAAAGGGTTCAAGGTGCCGCGTTAACGCTTGTCCGGACGTTGACGACACACGGTATACGCACCCTTCCGGGCGACGCCTTGTTCAGCACCCGACAGCTGCAATCGCTGCAACGGTCTTGGTGGTGGTTTTTATATTGTTTACGTATGTAAACATAGTAGTAGTAGGTAAACCGGTCGCCGCACCGTGGATAAGTCACCTTTCCTCTTTTCCCTCAAGGACTTGCGAGAAAGATAACCACGGTGCCAGCGCACCCCGTATACGTGGACAGCCCGGCGCTTGCGTATACATGCGCGGCAGCGGATGACGGTTGTTCGTATACGTCCCACAGCGCGCCCCCAGGCGGGGCACAGCTTGTCCGGCGAGTTATCCCCAGGCGGCGGGCGCAGATGTCCACAGCTGCCTAGCCGGCGGCGACCGTCCTGGCGGCGTATACCGGATCGACGTGCGTCATCACGTTGAGCACGTGGTGATGGGCTAGCGCGCGGCGCCGTGCCTCGACCGCGATCGCATGGCCTTGCGCCACGGTCAGCGTGCCGTCGATCTCCAGGTGCACGTCGACCAGCACCTGGTCGCCCATCTTGCGCGTGCGCAGGTCATGCAGGCCCTGTATGCCCGGCGTGCCGAGCAGGGTCGCCTCGATCGCCGCGACGGTTTCCTCGTCCGCGGCGCGGTCCATCAGGTCGCTGAGCGCATCCCAGCCGAAGCGCAGGCCCATGCGCGCCACCATCAGCCCGACCACGATCGCCGCCACCGGGTCCAGCACGTGGTAGCCGAGCAGGTTGCCGCCAATGCCCAGCGCCACCACCAGCGACGAGGCCGCATCGGAACGCGCATGCCAGGCATTGGCGACCAGCATGCTGGAACGCACGCGCCGCGCCACCGCCAGCATGTAGCGGAACAGCAGCTCCTTGGACACCAGCGTCACCAGCGATACCCACAGCGCCAGCGCCTGCACCGGCTGGGCCCCGCCCGGATGCTGCAGCTTGCTCACCGCGGCCCACAGCATGGCCGCGCCGACCGCCAGCAGCAGCCCGCCCAGCGCCAGCGATGCCGCGGTTTCAAAGCGCAAGTGGCCGTACTGGTGGTCGGCGTCGGGATCCTTGCGGCTCTGCCAGGCGGCCAGCAGCACCACGAAGTCGGAGAGCAGGTCGGACAGCGAGTGCGCCGCGTCGGCCAGCAGCGCCTGCGAGCCGGCGACCACGCCCGCGACGCCCTGCGCCGCGGTCAGCGCGATATTGACCGCCACGCTGACCAGCGTGCTGCGCCGGCCCGCGCGGTGGCGCGCGTCAGCTTCGGCCGCGGTCGCGGTCGCGGCGGTGGCGTCGTCCGGCAGGACGGCCGATCCGGGTTGCATGGGTTCACGCTGCATGGGTCAGCGCTCCACCATGGCCGCCAGGTTGGCGCGCACGCTGCAGCAGCGCGATCAGCTGGTCGTGCTCGGTCGGGGTCAGCCCTTGCAGCGCCTCGGCGGCGATCTCGTCGCCCACGCGGCGGGCCCGGTCGAGCGCCTTGCCCGCCTTGGGGGTCATGCGCGCCAGGCGTTCGCGACGGTCGGCAGGATTGGCACGGCGCACGATCCACCCGCCCTCTTCCATGCGGTCGAGCAGGCGGCCGGCCGAGATCGGCGCAACCTCGAGGATCTCTGCCAGGCTGGCCTGGTTGATCTCGCCATGGTGCGCCAGGTAAGCCAGCGCGCGGCACTGCGCGCGCCTCAGGTCCAGCGTGGACTTCGCCAGGTCGTCGAAGCGCTTGCCGCAAAGCCTCCCGACATCGGTGACCAGGAAGCCAAAGCGTTTTTCGGATTCCGATTCCATCGCGCGACTATAGCCCAAGAAGTCAGCCGCGATGTCGGCCAGGATACGCCGGCGTCCCACTGCCGTTGCCGGCCAGCCCGGCGTCCTTATAGTAGGCAGGCTTATTATTTCAGGCGACGAGACAACCCAGTCCGACGCGGCGCCGGGCGGCAACCGGCAAGCCTCCTGCATATCAATCCGTACAACCCTAACCTGCAGGCGCTGGCATCGCAGGGCGCCAGCCGTGCCGCGGACCTGGTGGCACTGAACCAGACCATCAACCAGCAGCCCGCGATGATCGCGTATCTGAACGACTTCAAGTTGATGTTCATCGCCACGCTATTGGTGGTGCCGCTGATCCTGCTGGTGCGGCCGGCCCGAGCCGGTAGTGACGCGGGCGGCGCCCACGCAGCGATGGATTGATGGGCGGCTGTGGCAGGCCGAGCTTTGCAAGCGTTGCTGAGTAACCGACGCTATTCCTCATTTCGGTCCAGCATGTGCCCGCCGTTGCAGCAATTTTTCCGCACGGCGTGGCAGCGCCGCCTGCAATGGTGCCGATTTCGTAACAGCGCTGGCGAAGCGCTTGCGACGCCCTTACCGTAGTCAGTGACCGGTATGCCGGTTACTGCAAGGAGGGCCCTTAAGATGGCGATTCGGTCACTTGCCTCGCACAGCACGTCGCAGCTGCGCCGCTTGGTCGGCCAGATGCAGGCGGAAGTCGATGCATTGGAACAACTGTCCACCCCCGATGCCGATGCGCAAAGCCGGCTCGGCTATGCCACTGCGCGGCTGCGCGATGGCATCGAAGCCGTGGAAGACGCGCTGCAGTCTCTGCGCGCGCTGCAACAGGTACGGCCCTCGGCGATGAAGGCCCGGCGGCCGACGCGGGCGGCATAGCACGCCGGGCTTTCATCGCCGAGGGCGTCTGCTTCTGTTCGGGACGATTGGCGACCGAAGGCGCACTCCGATCGCACGCCCGTCATGCGGCGCGCCGTCATCAAACGATTCAATCGGCTTCAGAAAAGATTGAATTCTGCCGGCCAGTCCGCGCTGCTAGAGTGCCCCTTGCCGCCCGGGCCAGAAGCCGGGCCATCGACACGGGCCGGCTATTCCAAGACACAAGCGAGGAGACTCTGATGACGAAACGCGTACTGGTGACCGGCGCCCTGCTGGCTGCAGTGTTCTTCGCCGGGCAGGCCGGCGCCCAGCAACAGCCGCAGGCACAACCGGCGCAACCGGCACAACCGGCGCAACCGGCACAACCGGCACAACCGGCACAGCCACAGAAGCCAATGACTGCCCAGGAGATGAAGGCGGCGTTTGCAGAAAAGTTCAAGGCCGCCGATACCGACAACAACGGCAAGCTGACCCGCCAGGAAGCCGAAGCCGGCATGCCCGAGGTGGCGAAGAATTTCGACAAGATCGACCGCAAGAAGACCGGCTACGTCACGCAGAAGCAGGTGGGTTCGTACGCGGTCGCCAAGGCCAAGCAGCGCAAGACGGCGCAGGACCCCAGCTCGCTGAACTGAAGACGGCTGGCCCGGGTCCCGTGTGGGACCCAAAAGCAAAACAACGCACGGCATCGTGAGATGCCGTGCGTTGTTTTTGTATGGAATCCTGGTGGACCGAAGGAGGATCGAACTCCCGACCTCTGCATTGCGAACGCAGCGCTCTCCCAGCTGAGCTATCGGCCCGTCGCGGAGGATTGTAGCCTACTTCGTCGGCGGCCTTCAATCCTCGGCCGCCGCCATGAGGACGCCGCGCAACATCGCCGGCAAGCTCAGGCGGCGATGCCGGGGTTGCCGTCCATGCCGCGCACGGTGGGCAGGTTCAGCGGCCGTGCGCTGACTTCCTTCGTGCTGCGCAGCCACTGCGCCATCACGTCCCAGATGGGTGCGCCGCCGTTGTTGCGCGTTTCCTCGGCCACCGGCGCCCAGCCTGCCACCTTGTAGGTCTTGCCCGCCTCCAGCGGCTTGCCGGCCAGGCGCATGTCGGTGATGCGCTTGCCCATGCCGGCGGTAGGATCGATGGTGTACTGCAGGCCGCCGACGCGCACCATGTCGCCGCCCTGCTGGTAGTACGGGTCGGGGTTGAACAGGTTGTCGGCGACGTCTTCGAGGATGGTCTTGATGGTCTCGCCACTCATCGCCGTCACGGTCGTGTACGGGTAGGTGATGGCGGTCTGGTCCATCAGGTGTTCCATGGTGATGGCCTGGCCCGGCAGCAGCGTGGTCCCCCAGCGGAAGCCGGGCGAGAAAGCGATCTGCGCGCCCTGCACCTGCATCAGGCCGTCCAGGATCAGCTGATCGAAGGTGCCGTTGAAATTGCCGCGGCGGTACAGCAGGCCGCGGTTGACGGCGAGGACTTCGGACAGCTTCTGTTCGTACGGCGCCCGTACCTTCTTGATGAGCGCGTCCATGGCCGGGTCGGCCGGCAGGTAATTGGCGAACACCGGCAGCAGCCGGTAGCGAAAATCCGCGACCTTGCCGCCCTTCACGTCGAAATCCAGCACGCCCAGGAACTTGCCGTTGGAGCCGGCATTGGTCACCAGCGTGGTGCCGCCGGCGTTCTTCACCGCCACCGGCCTGGGCACGCCGTCATGGGTGTGACCGCCGAGGATGGCGTCGAGCCCGCGCACGCGCGAGGCCAGCTTCAGGTCGACATCCATGCCGTTGTGCGACAGCAGCACCACTGCCTGCGCGCCTTTGCCGCGCGCCTCATCAATGACCTGCTGCAGGTTTTCTTCCTGGATGCCAAAGGTCCAGTCCGGCACGAAATAGCGCGGGTTGGCGATCGGCGTGTACGGGAAAGCCTGGCCGATGATGGCCACCGGCACGCCGTTGATCTCGCGGATCACGTACGGATCGAACACCGGGTCGCCGAAGTCGTTGGTCTTGATGTTCTGCGCCAGGAAGGCGACCTTGCCCTTGAAGTCCTTGTCGACGATTTCCTTGACGCGGTCCGCGCCGAGCGTCATTTCCCAGTGCGGCGTCATCACGTCGACGCCGAGCGCCAGCGCCGCATCGACCATGTCCTGCCCCTTGGTCCAGAGCGCCGTGGCCGAGCCCTGCCAGGTGTCGCCGCCGTCGAGCAGCAGCGCGCCCGGCCGGCCCGCCTTGAGCCGCTTGACCAGCGTGGCGAGGTGCGCAAACCCGCCGACCTTGCCGTAGCGGCGCGCAGCCTCGTTGAAATCGAGGTAGGTCAAGGCATGCGCCTGCGGCGTGCCGGGGCGGATGCCGTAGTGGCGCAGCAACGCCTCGCCGACCAGGTGCGGCGGCTTGCCGGCGTAGTCGCCGATGCCGAGGTTGACGTTGGGTTCGCGGAAATACACCGGCCGCAACTGCGCGTGGCAGTCGGTGAAATGCAGCAGATGGACGTTGCCGAAGCGCGGTACGTCGTACATCGACTCGGCGGCCTGCGCGGCGTGCGCGTCCTGGTAGGGGAAAGTCATGCCGCCGGCGCCGGCAATGGCCAGCACCTGCAGGAACTCGCGTCGGTTCATGTCTCTTCCTTGGAGAGTGTGTGCCGGTTTGTGCCGGTTTGTGCCGGTTATCGGCCGGCATCACGGACTATGGCTTTGCGTAACGCTCCAGCGCGGCCACGTCTTCTTCGAGCATCTCGCCCACCTCCTTCTGCACCACGCGCCCGCGCGCGTCGATCACGTACAGCTCGGGCAGGCCCTTGCGCTTGCCGAATACGGCCTGGAGCGCGGCGGAATCCATCGTCGCGGGGAAGGTGTAGCCGCGCTTCTTCATGTAGTCGATGGCTTCGCGCGGATCCTTGTCGATGCTGATGGTCAGCACCTGCAGCGACGTGCCGCGCGTGCGCTCGTACAGCTTTTGCAGGCGCGGGTTCTGCATCGCGCAGAACGGGCACCACGAGGCCCAGTATTCGACCACCAGCGGCTTGCCGGCCAGCGCGGCGGCGCGCAGCGTGCGGCCGTCGAGCGTCTGCACGTCGGGCAGGCGCACGGTGTCGCCCACTTCCAGCGCGGCGGCGCCGCCGGCGGCGCAGGTCAGGCTGGCGGCCAGCAGCCAGCGCAGCAGGACGGCACGCGCGCCCGCACGCATGGGGCTTACTGGTTGACCGGCGAGGCCGGGTCGAGCAGCAGCGCCATCACGTCGCGGATCTGGGCTTCGGTCAGGATGCCCTTGTGGCCGAAGCGCGGCATGTTGGAGCAGGCGGAATAGGCGTTCGAATCCCAGATCTTGCCCCACGTGTACTTGACCACTTCCTGCGAGTTGCCGCGCAGCTTGCCGTACTGGTACAGCGAGGGGCCGATATTGCCGAAAGAAATCTCGGCCTTGGTCATCTGGTGGCAGGCGTAGCAGTTGCCGCCGTTGGTGCCGCCGACCTGGTCGGTGAACTGCATGCCGCGGCCGTTCTGGGCAACCTTCTCACCTTCCTTCCAGTCGCCGAGCCAGTTGCTGTCTGCGGGGTATTTCACCTGCTTGAGCTCGGCGGCCTCGATCTTCTTCGCCAGCTTGTCCGGCACCTTGCTGCGGTCCGGGTACTGGCTGCAGGCCTGCTGCATGGCGTCCTGGTTGAGTACGCCTTCCACGGTGGCCGGTCCCCTGGACGAGAACGAATCCTCGATCAGGTGCTTCATGTCGGCATTGCTGACGGCGGCGGGCTTGGCCTTGGCCGGGCGAGCCTTCGCGCTGTCTTGCGCGTACGCGCCCGTTGCCAGCAGGGTGGCCAGGGCCGCGACGGCCAGTGCCTTGGTGTGTCGTTGCATGTTGTCTCTCCCGTACTCAGCGCTTCATCGCCGGGCCGTCGTAGGTGCCGCCGTTGGCGTTCTTGGCCAGGAACATGGTCAGCGCGGTGATCACGTCCGAGCCATAGGCGGGTTCGGGAAAGCGTTGCTGGCGCAGGCAGTCGTACAGGCGGTGCTGCATCGAGCGGACCTCGCCTTGCGACACGCGGTATGCCGGCCACGTGGTGTAGGCCGCCTGCGCGCCCTTGTCGGTCAGCAGGTTGGGCAGGTCCTGCAGGCGGATGCGCTGGCCGTCGACCGCATGGCAGGTGGCGCAGGCAAAGTCATAGGCGCCGCCACGGTAGAAGAACATCTTCTGGCCGAGGGCGTAGGTGCGCTTCTCTTCCGGATGGTTGAGCTGCACGTTCATCTTCACGCCGCGCGATTCGCCGGTCAGGTAGGCGACCAGGCGCTCGATGTCGGACGGCTTGCCCGAGGCCGAGAACGGATTCTTCGTCGCCTCTTCCCTGGTCAGACCCTGCAGCGTCGTGCGGCACCAGGCCAGCCGTTGCTCCAGGTCCATCACCTTGTTGGCGTCCTTGAAGTAGCGCGGCAGCTCGGCGTAGGCGCCCTTGGTCACGCCCGGGCCCTTGCCCAGGTCGCATTGCTCGAGCGAGGCGTTTTTCGGGCCGGCTGGCTTTTTCCACAGTTCTTCGCCGGCGGCCTCCCACAGCTCGGCGGGATTGCCTTCCGCCAGCATCTGGCGGTACTTGG
Organism: Cupriavidus sp. NPDC089707; assembly: GCF_044748965.1. NCBI lineage: Bacteria > Pseudomonadati > Pseudomonadota > Betaproteobacteria > Burkholderiales > Burkholderiaceae > Cupriavidus > Cupriavidus sp. NPDC089707. Next base: position 296,567 of record NZ_JBIVHB010000005.1, on the reverse strand, counting down.
CGATTTCGTCGGCGGTGCTGCCCTGCGCATGCACGGCGGCAGCGCCTGCGGCCGCCGCGGTGGCGGCCAGGGCCAGCGCAGCGCGCCGGGCCAGGCTTCGGATCGGTTTCATGGGGCTTCTCCTCGCGGCCGCGCCTTTCGGGACGGGCCGTTCTTCTCTTGTCTTGCCTTCAGGCAGCGCCAGCCCGGCTCAGGGCTTGATATAGGCGTAACCTTCCTCGGCCTGCAGGCGGGCGATCTCGACCACCCCGGCCTGTACTACTTTTGCTTCCATCAACAGCTGCGATTCAGTAATCCTGCGCGCGGTCAGCGTGTTGCGGCACACGCGGAACTCCACGCCTTCAGCCGCCAGCGCGCCAACCGGGCTCTCGAAACTGTTGCCGCGCGCATCCTTGGCGCCTTCGACCAGGAAATCGATGCCGTAGCCGAACGCGACCACCACGATCTTGGTGCCGGGGGCGCCATTCAGGTGGTTGCGCAGGTTGCCCATCGCGCGCACCGCCTGGTCGATGCCTTCCGACAGCTGGTACACCACCTTCACGCGCCCGCCCTTGCCCGCACCGGCTGGCGCCGACTGGGCCGATGCCTTGGCCGCGAGGCCGATGGCGGCCAAGGCTGCCGATGCCCGAATAAATGCTCGCCGCATAATGCTCCTTCCGGCCGGGTCCGTCCCGGCATTCCGCCCCGAACCTTAGCAGAGGACGGCGCGGCGTGCCGGCAACATGTCGGTCACAGGCCGGGATCGCGCGGGCTTCAGGCGATGGTCGCTTCGTCGGTGCGCTTGTCGCCCTTGTTGTCGACCCAGGTCACGGTGACCTTGTCGCCCTTGGCGCCGCCCTTGAACTTGAAGTTCAGGAACGGGTCCTTGGACACCGCCGGGCCGAACTGGGCGCGGAGCACTTCCTTGCCCTTGCACTGGGCGGTCACGGTCTGGATATGCCAGGCCGGGATGACCTTGCCGGACGCATCCTTGCGCTGGCCGGTCTCCATGTCGTGCTTCATCAGGATCTTTACATCAACCACGCCGCCGTTCTCGGTGGCGCGTACGCGCATCGGGTCTGCCATGTGTTTCTCCGGTTGCAGTTGGCGGAAATCTTGGTAACGGTGGGGCCGGCGTCAGCCGCCGCAGCCGCCCAGCGTGACCTTGATTTCCTTCGATGCCACGTACCACTTGCCGCCGGCCTTTACGGCGGCGTGCACCACCGAGGTCTGGCCCATCTTCACGCGCGTGGAGACGAACGGCTCGGTGCCGGCCGGGATGATGAAGTCGGCGGCCAGGGTATTGGGGTTCTTTTCCACCAGGATCGCGATCTGCTCGGTATCCGGGATGGTGCTGGTCACGGCCACCGGCACCACGGCGCCGTTCTCGGCGATGTCGGGGGCGTTGAAGGTGATGGCGGTGCTTTTCTCGGTGCCGCTGCCACCGAGGGCCTTGATCACGTCGGCAACGCTCTTGCCGTCAAAGGCGGTCTTGTTCCACTCGGCCGCCTGCGCTTCGCTGATCAGGCCGGTGGCGGCCATCAGCGACAGGACAGCGGTGACCCGCAGCACTTCTCGTCGTTTGGAATTCATGTCTTTGCTCTCCGGCTACTCCGTCCCAATCGGTTTGCGTGACCGCTTTGGCGGTACTCGTTGGTGTGTCTGGCTTGTGCCTTGCTGGTTCTACCTGTGTCCTGCTTGCGGCCGGTACATCGCCGGCCGCTGGATCTGTCCAGGTCGATCCGGCTTGCGCCGTCCGGCCCGTTGCATCGGTGGGCTGCCCGCGGGGGGCGGTCAGGCTTTACTTGGCTGGCGCGCCTGCGAGCACCCATTCGACCACGGTCTTGACGTCGGCGTCGCTGATGGCGGCGTTGGCCGGCATCGGCACCGGGCCCCAGACGCCCGAGCCACCGCTCTTGACCTTCTTGCTCAGGTTCGCCAGGGCGTTCTTGTCGCCCTTGTACTTGGTGGCGACTTCCTTGTAGGAAGGACCGACCAGCTTCTTGTCGACCTGGTGGCAACCCATGCAGGCGTTCTTGTTGGCGATCTCCTGTGCCTTGGCGGCATCGACCGCGTGGGCCGATGCGGCGGCGCCCAGCATCAGCGCTGCGATGACAAACTGCTTCATTGTTAAGCTCTCCAAGCTCTGTAAAGCCGTGGGGACGGCAAAGGCCGCTCGGCACGTACTGCAAACTGCTTCGCGGCATACACCGGCCGCCGCCTCGGGGGCACTGCGGCGGCCAGCCCGCTATTTTGCCTCAAGAATCCACCCCACCATGGCATGGACGTCCGAATCGGGGATCTGCGGCTGCGGCGGCATCGGCACGCTGCCCCAGGCGCCCTGCCCGCCTGCCTTGACCTTCCTGGCCAGCGCGGCGTGCACATCCTGGCCCTTGTACTTGCCGGCGATGTCCGCGAACGACGGGCCGACCAGCTTCCGGTCCATCGCATGGCAGGCCACGCACTGGTACTGGCTGGCCAGCCTGGCGCCTGCCGGCGCTGGCGTTTGAGTGGCTAATGCATCACTCGCAGACGCTGCGCCGCGTGCCGCCACGCCGCGCACCGGTCCGAAGCCGCGCTGCTGCTGCGCCAAGTCGCCGTGCGCGTCACGGGCATAGTCCGGCATCGCCGAGGCAATCGAAACCTGCACGGTGCAGTCCTTCATGCAGGCGGTATTGCGCGTGTCCGGGCGGCCGCGCCCGGGCCACAGGCCGTGGTCGGTGGTCATGCCGTCGCGATTGGGCATGCGCCGCTGCACGGCCGCGATATTCACGTCGGACAGCGTGAAGTCCGCCGGCACGATCTCGCCAAGGTGCAGCAGATACGCGGTGACGGCGTATACCTCTTTGACGGACAGGCTCTTGGGCGCGTTCCACGGCATGGCGCGGTGGATGTAGTCCCACAGCGTGCTGACCGTGCTGACCTTCATCAGCGTGGTGCGGTAGGGCTGGTTGCCGGTCATCGCGCCGACGCGGCCGCGTTGGATGTCCTCGGCCGTAGTGCCGCCCACGAGCGGCGTGAAGACCTCGTTGGACTCGCCGAAATCGCCGTGGCAGGAGGCGCACTTGCCGTCCCAGATCCTCTGCCCTTGCGCCACGGTGCCGCTGCCCTTGGGCAGGCCCTTGAAGTCCGGGCGGACGTCGATATCCCAGGCGGCCACTTCGGCCGGGGTGGCGGTGCGGCCAATTGCCGCACGTGCTTCGGCCGTGCCGGCGGCCCAGGAGGGCATGGCGCAGGCCGCGGTCAGCGCCAGCAAGGCGGCGCAGCGTTCAGCCCATATGGACATTGGACACCTCGCCGCCTGCCGCCACCTGCCAGCTCTGGATGGCGTTGTTGTGATAGATCGAGCGTGTGCCGCGCACAGCACGCAGCTGGGCCATCTTCGGCTGTACGTAACCGGTCTCGTCGATGGCGCGGCTCTGCAGGATCGCGGGGCCGCCGTCCCCACCGTCCCATATCCAGTCGAGGTTGAAGCGCGTCAGGCACTTGGACAGCACCGGCGCTTCCAGCCGCGCGGTGCGCCAGTTGCGGCCGCCGTCGGTCGAGACATCGACCCGCGTAATGCGCCCGCGCCCCGACCATGCCAGCCCGCTGATGTTATAAAAGCCCTTGCCCACCAGCTGCTGGCCGCCCGACGGCGTCGTGATCACCGACTTGCACTCCTGGATCGAGGTGTACTGGCGCAGCTTGCCGTCCGGCATCATGTCTACGTAGTGGATGGTCTCGTCCTTGGCGTTCCACGGCTGGTCGCCCAGTTCCAGCCGGCGCAGCCACTTGACCCACGACACGCCCTGCACGCCCGGCACGACCAGCCGCAGCGGGTAGCCGTTCTCGGGGCGCAGCATCTCGCCGTTCATGCCCCAGGCGACGATGATCTCGTCGGCCAACTCCATCGGGATGGTGCGGGTCATCGACGAACCGTCGCCGCCCTCGGCCAGCAGGTAACGGCCGCGGCGCAGGTCGGCGCCGGCGTCGTCCAGCAGCACGCGCAGTGGCACGCCGGTGAACTCACAGCACGACAGCATGCCGTGCGTGTACTGCACCGTCGGCACGGCGACGTTGCCCCACTCCATGCCGGTATTGGCGCCGCACTCGATGAAATGCATGCGCGATACCGTCGGCAGGCGCATCAGGTCGTCCATGGTATAGACCCGCGGCGCGCGCACCAGGCCGTTGATCATCAGGCGGTGGCGGGCCGGGTCGATATCGTGCCAACCCTGGTGGTGGCGCTCGAAATGCAGGCCGTTGGGGGTGATGATGCCGAAGAAGCCCTGCAGCGGCGCGAACGCGACCGATGCCGCCGAAACGCGCGTCAGGCCCGGCGACTCGCGCCGGATCAGGTTTTTCTCATGGACCGAGGGCTGGCCATAAGGCCGGGCCGCGACGGGCTGGCCGAGCGAAGTGGCCCAGGGCTGGGGCTGCAGGATGGCGGAGTCGCCGTCCGCGGCCAGCGCATGCCGGCTGACGGTGGCGGCGGCGATGCCTGCCGCGGCGCCGAGGAAGCTCTTGCGCAGGAAGTCGCGACGCGGCGCGTCCAGGCCGTGCCGGCCAATGTCCTGCTGCAGCGATCCGCTGACGAAGTGCTCGGGGGCGGGCACGATGCGCCCGGGCCGGTTCCGTTCCTGCAATGCCGTCTCCTCCGGCAGCTTGCGTCCGTGGGGCCGCGCCGCCTGTTATTCGTGCCGCCGCGCGCCTCGCGCAACAGCTATCGATGGGCCGGAAGAGCCGGATCGCGCTCAGCCTGCCGCCCGGCGCCTGCGCGCGGGCGCTGCCTCGGGCTGCGTCATGAAGCGGTCGACCGCGCCGGAGGGCAAGGCGTTGTCCTCCAGCCGGCTGGCCACCTGCACGCATACCGTGCGGCACAGCTCGATCACGCTTTCGTCCGCAATCGCGTAGAAGACCAGGTTGGCTTCCTTGCGGCGCGACAGCACGCCCGAGCGGTACATCGCGTTGAGATGCCGCGACACGTTGGTCTGCGACGATCCCACCGTCTCGACCACCGTGCTGACCGGCTTCTCGCCATCGCACAAGGCGTGCAGGATCTTCAGCCGCGTTGGCTCCGCCAGCAGGCTGAAGTAGCCCGACACCTTCTCGAATACGCGATCCAGCTCTTCCATGCCGTCCAATATATTCGTATATGCGTGAATGCGCATATAGTGTTTACCCAATGATGCAGAACAGCATGATTGTGCCGGGCATGGCTGGCCGGCACCAATCATGGTTTGCCAGCGGTGGCGTCCCTGCTGGTGCCTGCTGGTGGCCTATCGGCGCACCAGAGCCCTGCCCGCCCACAGGCGCTGTCCGAACACATTGAGCAGCAGGCCGGCCATCACCACCGCTGCGCCCGCCCATTGCGCCGGCGACAGGTCCTCGCCCAGCAGCACATGCGCCGACACCAGCCCCACCACCGGCACAAGCAGCGTCAGCGGCGCCACCTGGCTGGCGGGATAGCGCGTCAGCAGCCGGCCCCACATGGTGTAGCCGAACACGGTGGCGGCAAAGGCCAGGTACGCCACGGCGAACACGCCCGTGGCCGACACATGCGTGACGCTCTGCACGATGCGCGCGGGCCCCTCCACCCACAGGGACAGCAGCGCGAACGGCACGATCGGCACCAGCGCGCCCCAGATTACCAGGCCCAAGAGGTCGACCGGCCCGATCTTCTTGCTGACGATATTGCCGCTGGCCCAGCAGAACGCCGCGCACAACGTCAGCACGAAGCCGGCCACGCTCATGCCGCCGGCGCTGGCGGCCGCACCCGAGCCAATCAGCGCCAGCCCCGCCGCGGCCACCGCCATGCCGGCGATGTTGTGCCAGCGCACCGGCTCGCCCAGCCACAGCGCGGCGATCGCCAGCGTGAAGAACGCCTGCGACTGGAGCACCAGCGAAGCCAGCCCGGCCGGCATGCCGACCGCCATCGCATAGAACAGGAAGGCGAACTGGCCCAGGCTGATGGTCACGCCGTACGCCAGCAGCAAGCGCCATGGCACGCGCGGGCGCGGCACGAAGAAGATCGCAGGGAAAGCCACCAGCAGGAAACGGAGCGCGCCGAGCAGCATTGGTGGCACGCCCGCCAGCCCTACCTTGATGACGACGAAGTTGACGCCCCAGACGCAGACGATGGCGAGGGCGAGGAGACGGTCTCTGGCTTGCATGGCGGGGGCGGCCGGGATGGCCGGTCGGAATGGCGATTGGGGGTGGCGATCAAACCCCCAAGCCTACCAGCCGCCCCGCGCGCGGCATTGCACGATCTTGCGGTTTTGTTTTGGGGCCGCCAGGCGGCGCCCCGAACTGCCAGTGCCTTATCCCAGCATCTCCGACCAGATGCCCTTGGCCCACGACAGCGCATACACCCCCTCCAGCGTATTGGGCGCGTCCGACAGGCCGCCCGAGCCCGGCACGGTCAGCATGGTCTTCTGCGCAGCATCGTAGCGGTGCACGCTCGCCACATGCACCGCCTCGCGGTCTGAGGTGAAGCTGTAGCAGGTATTGTTGTAGAGCGGCTGCGGATCCGGCGTCCTGCCCGACAGCAGCGCCACGATCGCCGCGGCCGCCACCTTGCCATGCTGGTTGGCCATATGGCCGGACTTGGGCATCAGCGGGGCGATCTGGATGGCGTCGCCGACCACATGGATATTGGGCGCAGCGCGCGACTCGAAGGTGACGAAATCGACTTCGCACCACTTGGCGTTGGCCGTTGCCAGTCCTGTCGCCACCGCGATTGCGCCCGCGCGCTGCGGCGGCAGCACGTTGATCACGTCCGCGCGCACATCCTCCTGCACCTCGAACTTGAGCGTGCGCGTGGCCGGGTCGACATCGACCGTGTTGTACTGCGGCCGGTACTCGACCATGCCGGCGTACTGCCCGGCCCACACCTTGCGGAACAAGCCGGCTTTGGAGGTGATGTCCGGGTTGGCGTCCAGGATCAGCACCTTGCTGCGCGGCTTGTGCTGCTTGAAATAGTGCGCCACCTGGCAGGCACGCTCATACGGGCCGGGCGGGCAGCGGTACGGTGCCGTGGGGATGGTGATGGCGTAGGTGCCGCCGTCGGGCATCGCCTCCAGCTGGCGGCGCAGCGCCACGGTCTGCGGGCCGGCTTTCCAGGCGTGCAGCACCTGGTCGCCGCCGGGCCGCTTCAGGCCGGGCAGCGCATCGCTCATCAAGTCGATGCCAGGCGACAGCAGCAGGCGATCGTAGGACAGCCTGCTGCCGCCGGCCAGCCGCACCGTGCGCTTGCCAGGATCGATGGCGACGGCGGTGTCGCGCACCAGCTTGACGCCGTGGCGGCGCACCAGCTGGTCGTACGACAGCGTGAGGTCGGTCATCTGCCGGCTGCCGCCGATCACCAGGTTGGACAGCGGGCAGGAAATGAACACAGGATTTGGTTCGACCAGCGTGACCTCGATGGCGTTGCCGCTCCACTCGCGCAGGTAGCGCGCGGCGCTGGCGCCGCCATAACCGCCGCCGATCACCACCACCTTGGCCGGCGCTGCGGCCCTCGCCGCGCGCACGCCCATCGATCCCAGCACCGCGGCGCCGGCGGCGCCCAGGAAATGTCGTCGTTGCATGGCGTTTTCCCCCTCAACGCACGTTGGCGAACCACGCCGCGATCGCGGCGAGCTGTTCATCGGTGTAGCCCTTGGCGATCTGGTGCATCACCGTTGCCGGCCGCGCTCCGGAACGGAACGCCTGCATCTGCGCCAGCAGTTCAGCCTGCTGGCGCCCTGCCAGCGACGGAATGGTGCTGCCTTCGGGCGCGCGGCCGGATGGGCCGTGGCAACTGGTGCAGGCGGCGGCATGGATGCGCGCGTGCTGGGCGGTGGGTGCTGCGGCAGGTGCCGCGGCGGGGGCGGAGGCCGCAGGCTCGGCCGACAGGGCAGGCTGGGCGCCGCAAAGCGCCGAGGCCAGCAGTGCCAGCCGCACGAACACAGCGGGCCGGGGGATGGTTGTCATGGTCTCGCTCCGTGTGGGGTGGTGCCGGGCGCAGGCATCGGCAAGATGCCTGCGAGCGTGGCAACCGTATCACATCGTTTGCGGACAGTGTGCGGTGAAAACCGCAGATGGAAAAACGGCGCCCGCATGCGCGGGCGCCGTGGTGCTGGCGAGCGAGCGGGCTCAGGGCAGGTTCCGGCCCGGCGGCAGGGCAACCGGCGAGGCACCCGGCGAACTCACCGGGCTGGTAGTCGCCTGGCTGGGCGTGCTGGCAGGCGCATCGACCGGACCGCCCACGCCCGGCACCGACTGCACCGGCGCCGGCGTGCCGACGTTGCCATCGGAAGACGGGTTCTGCGCGGTCGAGGCCGCATCCAGGCGCGCGCGCTCGGTGTCATTGACGTAGTCGAACGCCTTGACCACCTTGGTCACGCCGGAGGCATTGCGGGCCACATCGGTGGCGCGGTCGCCTTCCTGCCGCGTCACCACGCCAAGCAGGTAGACCACGCTCTTCTCGGTGGTGATCTTGATCGAGTTCGACGGCACGCCCTCCGCGGTCATCAGCAGCGTCTTGACCTTGCTGGTCAAGTACGCGTCCTGGCTCTGCGTCATGAAGCCGGGCGAATTGACCACCTCGAGCTCGTTGATCACCACGCGCGCATTCTGCAGGCCGCGCACGTATTGCTCGACCTGCTGCTTGACGCTGTCGTTGCTGGCCTCGCCCGTGAGCAGCACCTTGCGGTTGAACACCGTCACGTTGACGCGGGCCTGGCCGCTGTAGCGCGAGTTGATGGTGCTCTCGGCTTCCATCTGCAGGCCGCGGTCGACGGTCTGCGTGGCGGCCGGGCGGCGGTCGGTGGCCATGGTCACGCCGGTGCCCACGGCACCGGCGATCACGGGGAAGCAGCCGGCCAGCTGGGTGGCGGAAACCAGCACCGCGGCCGCGGTCAGCGTGGCGCGAAGGATGCGGCCGGTGCCGGCGGCGCCGGGGCGGGATTCAGGCGTAGAGGGCAGGTTCGTCATGCGGTCCTTGCTGTGGCTGATGTTGGAAATGAGGGGGAAGTGCGGGCTCAGGCTTCCCCGAGCAATGCCTCGTCGATGCCGTCGCACAGGCAATGCAGCGTCAGCAGGTGCACTTCCTGGATGCGTGCGGTGCGCTCGCTCGGCACGCACAGGTGGATATCGAATTCGTCGAGCAGACTGCCGATGACGCCGCCGCCCTTGCCGGTCAGCGCAATCACGGCCATCTCGCGCTGGCGCGCCGCCTCGACCGCGGCGATCACATTGGCCGAGTTGCCCGAGGTGGAAATCGCCAGCAGGATGTCGCCGGGCACGCCCAGCGCCTCGACTTGCTTGGAAAACACCTTGCTGAAGTCATAGTCGTTGCCGATCGCGGTCAGGATCGAGCTGTCGGTGGTCAGCGCAATCGCCGCCAGGCCCGGGCGCTCGCGCTCGAAGCGCCCCACCAGCTCGGCGGCGAAATGCTGCGCATCGGCGGCCGAGCCGCCGTTGCCGCACGCCAGGATCTTGTTGCCGCTGGTCAGCGCGCCCACCATGCGTTCCACGGCGGCGTCGATATGGGGGGCCATTGCCGCCGCGGCCTGTCGCTTGGTCTCGGCGCTGTCTAGGAATTGTTGCTGGATACTCTCGATACTCATGGCTCTGTGGCCTTTCATTGGCAGTTGCTGCGCTCGGTCGCGCGCCAGCGCGCATTATGAACCAGCCTCCGCGGCGTCCAGGTCAAACGCGTGCTGAAACCAGTCCAAACGCCCCGGCTCCAGCGCCACCACGTCGAAGCGGCACGGCGGCAGTTGCGCCAGCGTGGCGAGGTAGTGAGCCGCGGCTAGCAGAACGCGGCGCTGCTTGGCCGGCGTGACACTGGCGGCCGCGCCGCCGAAACCGCGTCCGCTGCGCTGGCGCACCTCCACGAACACCAGCGTGCCGTCCGGCGCGCGCATCACCAGATCGATCTCGCCGCCTTTGCAGCGATAATTGCGGACCACGGGCTGCAGGCCCTGGCGCCGCAGGTGCGCCAGCGCCCGGTCCTCCGCCCGCATCCCGCGCGCCTGCGCGGCGCTCGGCTGCGTGGTGGATTTGAATGATGGCATCGACGGAAGTTCTCAATGAGTGACTGGATCTCGCTGGCGGCCAGCCAGTCGTACCCGGGCGGCACGCTGTACGTCGTGGCCACGCCCATCGGCAATGTCGCGGACCTGTCGCTGCGGGCGCTGCACGTGCTCGGCCTGGCTGACGCGGTGGCCTGCGAAGACACCCGCAATACGGCGCAGCTGCTGTCGCGCGTGGGCTTGCAGCGGCCGCTGGTGGCCGTGCACGAGCACAACGAGCGCGAAGCTGCCGGCCGCATCGCCGCGCGGCTGGCGGCCGGCGAGCGTATCGCCTATGTCTCGGACGCCGGCACGCCGGGCATATCGGATCCGGGCGCGAGGCTGGTCGAGGCGGTGCGCGCCGCCGGCCACCCGGTGGTGCCCCTGCCCGGCCCGAGCGCCGCGGTGGCGGCGCTGTCGGTGGCGGGCGAAATGCTCGATACGGGCGAAGGCCGTTTCACCTTTGTCGGCTTCCTGCCGAGCAAGCCCAAGGCGCGCGGCGAAGCCATCGCACGGTTCGCCGCGCTGGACCACGCCTGGGTCTGCTACGAGGCGCCGCACCGTATTGCCGATACCCTGGCCGCGCTCGCCTCCGGCCTGCCAGCCGAGCGCCGGCTGCTGGTCGGGCGCGAGCTGACCAAGCTGTTCGAGGACATCGCCGTCGTGACCGCGGCGCAGGCGCCGGCGTGGCTGGCGGCCGACCCAAACCGGGCCAAGGGCGAATTCGTGCTGGTGGTGGAAGGCGCCTGCAGCGACGCGGCCGCGGACGGAGCGCCCGATGCCGAGGCGCAGCGCGTACTGGGGTTGTTGCTGGCAGAACTGCCGGCCAAGCGCGCCGCCAAGCTGGCGGCCGCGATCACCGGGGCGAGCACCGGCGCGCTCTACCAGCTGGCGCTGGCGCAACGTTCCGGCGATAGCGGGGACTGAAGGTCGGACTGAAGCCGCCCCTGAGGCCGCCCGGGCGACGACGCCGGGGCGGTGCGGGGAAAGTAACGGAGAGGTGTCAGCGCGCGGTGGCATGCATCGGGCGCTGCCGGTTTCAGCGGCGCTTGCGCTTGACCGTCTTGCCGCTGGCGTTGGTTGCCTTGCGCGCCTTGGCGGGCGCCAGCGAGTTGGCGAGTTCGGGCACGGAGACATCGTCGTCACCACTGCCATCGCCGGCTTCGGTGCCGCCGGCATCGAACTGCGGGCCCAGCGCCGCGACTTCGGTGCGCGTCAGCCGGCGGATCTCGACGTTGACAGCGCCGCGCTCGACGAAGCCAAGCCGGCGCGCGGCGCCGTAAGACACGTCCAGCACGCGGTTGCCGTGGTACGGACCGCGGTCGTTGATACGCAGCACCGCGACCTTGTTGTTGCGCAGGTTGCGCACCAGCACCCAGCTGTCGAGCGGCAGCGAAGGATGGGCGGCGGTCATCGCGCGCATGTCGAAGCGCTCGCCATTGGCGGTCTTGCGGCCATGGAAGGCCCTGCCATACCAGGAAGCGACACCGCGCTGCTCGAACGTGCCGATGTCCGCGCGCAGGCCGTCTAGCGAGTTGCCGCTGCGGCCTTCGTCCGGGTCGTAGCCGAACAGGTTCCAGCTGCCGCCTTCGGACGATGCGCGGGCGCTCTTCGCGTCGTTGCGGGCAGCCTTGCCGGCGTTCTTCGCGGCGCGCGTGGGCACCGCGTTCGACGTATCGGCGACGTCCGCATCGTCGCCCCCAGGGGGCGTGGCACAAGCGGCCAGCACCAGGGCGCACGCAGTGCATGTCCCGAGCTTGGCCAGCCGTTGCCAGCGCTTGGTGAGGGCGGTCAAATTAAGCATGGGCGCGAGTCTAGCATTGACTACTGCTGACTATCTCTTTCATTTTGTTACGAAGTCTGTTCGATCTCGCACGAACGGGGTCGATCTCGCCCGCGATCCACGGCGTGACAAGGGATTGCAGGCGATCGGGCGATTTTGTAACTGAGAGGCGTATAAGGCGCATTTATGTATGCGCCGCAACAATTTACCGCCGGCGCTACAATGCAAAGCATGAATGTCCGACTATTTTTCGCTGTTGTCGAGCCGCGTGCGGCGCGCCTTCTAGGCGCCGCATCGATCACAAAAATGTCCCGATGAAAGTCCTCCTTATCCCGGTCACCCCCTTCCAGCAAAACTGTTCACTGCTGATCGACGAAAGCACCGGCACGGCCGCCGTCTGCGACCCGGGCGGTGACCTCGAACGCATCCGCGAAGCGGTCCGGGAGCAAGGGGTCACGCTGCAGAAAATCTTCCTGACGCACGGCCACGTCGACCACTGCGCCGGTGCCGCGGCGCTGGCGCGCGAATTCGGCATCCCCATCGAAGGGCCGCAGCAGGACGAGCGCTTCTGGATCGAGCAGCTGCCCGACCAGACACGGCGCTTCGGTTTCGGCCATGCGGAAAGCTTCGAGCCTGACCGCTGGCTGGAGAACGGCGACACCGTGCAGTTCGGCAATGAAACGCTGGAGGTCTACCATTGCCCGGGCCACACGCCCGGCCACGTGGTGTTCTTCTCGCGCGCCAACAAGCTGGCGGTGGTGGGTGACGTGCTGTTCGCCGGCTCGATCGGCCGCACCGATTTCCCGCGCGGCAACCATGCCGACCTGATCCGCTCGATCCGCACGCGGCTCTGGCCGCTGGGCGAGGACGTGACCTTCATTCCCGGCCACGGCCCGGTTTCGACCTTCGGCGAGGAGCGCCGTAACAACCCCTTCGTGGCAGACCACCTGATCGACGTGGGTTGACGCCATGGCCAAGCGACAGCCACCCGACACCCGGCCGGAAATCTACGTCAGCACCGACGTCGAGGCCGACGGCCCCATTCCCGGCCCGCATTCCATGCTGTCGTTCGCGTCCGCGGCCATGCTGGCGGACAAGACCGTGATCGGCACGTTCTCGGCCAACCTGGAGACACTGCCTGGCGCCAGCGGCCACCCGGCGCAGATGCAGTGGTGGCAGACCCAGCCCGAGGCCTGGAGCGCCTGCCGGCGCGAGCTGCAGCGCCCGGAGGACGCGATGGTGCGTTATGTGGAGTGGGTCGAGAGCCTGCCGGGCAAGCCGGTCTTCGTGGCCTTCCCGGCCGGCTTCGATTTCACCTGGATGTTCTGGTACATGATGCGCTTTGCCGGGCGCTCGCCGTTCGGATGGGCCGCGCTGGACATCAAGACCCTGGGCTTTGCGCTGACCGGCCGGCCTTACCGCAAGACCGTGAAGGCGGCGTTCCCGCCGGAATGGAAGGATCCGCTGCCTCACACCCATGTGGCGCTGGATGACGCCCTGGAACAGGGCGCGCTGTTCTGCAACATGCTGGCAACGCTGCGTGAACGGGAAGTGGCGCTGGCGAGCCTGGCGCCAGCTGCGGACAGCGGCGCAAGCGAGTCCTCACAAGCTGATCCAGCGCCTTGATGCGCTGCTGCAGCGCAGCGTGTGCCGCGGCACGCCAATTGCAGACCGCGCGCTCACATCTGCCGCCAACCCGCCTATAGTAGAAGCGGATGTGGCGCACCGGGCGAAACGAGCCAGCTGACTATCCGGCGCACTTGCGCAACCCGCCATCATCCGCCTGACCGATGTTGCCCGGAGCCGCGCGGCGCCCGCCGAGGAGGTGTCGATCATGCGTTTTCCTACCGACCTGCACTTGAGAGACCTGGCCGGCCGGATTCACTGGCCGCATGGGTCGCATGGGTCGCACGCGAAGGGGGCCACGCCCATTACCCACCACCACACCTCGGATGAAGACGCCGAAGTCGCCAAGGCCACCCTGTACGTCAGTACGGTGACGCTGGTGGTGCTGCTGGTCGTGCTCGCGGCCATTGCTTTCGGTCAGGAGGCCATGCACTGGCTGGGTGTTCATTAGACGACCCGCCTGAAGCTGTTTGTCTCGCAGACCGGCCGGCCCCCACAGTTCGTGGGGGCCGGTTTTATTCTGGTGTCCCCTTTAGAACCCGTTTCGCAATGAAAAAGGGGACGCGTTCAGGCCAGCAGCGGGACCACGTTCTCGGGCGGGCGGCCGATGACGGCGCGGCGGTTGCGCACGACCACCGGGCGTTGCAGCAGGATCGGGTTGTCGGCCACGGCGGCCAGCAGCTCGGCATCGGTGAGGCCCGGGTCGGCCAGGCCCAGTTCCGCGTACGGCGCCTCGTTGTCGCGGATCATCTCGCGCACCGGCACGCCCAGCATCGTGTTGAGCTGGCGCAGCGTCGCTACCGATGGCGGGTTCTTCAGGTATTCAACGATTTCCACCGGCTCGCCCAGGCGCCCGGCGGCTTCCTCGACCATGGCAAGCGTCTCGCGCGACTTGGAGCAGCGGGGGTTGTGGTAGATCGTGATCATGGCAGGTGTCCTTTCTTGTTGATGTGCGCCCCACGCTGGGGCGGTGGCACTAATGCGGTGCAAACCCAACGGCACTATATACAACACATCGGGCTGCGCGCAGGGTACAGAGGCACAAGTGTCGGGCACGCATCCTGCGTTGCCTCAAGTCCATGCATCCGGCCACTGGCCTTGCTACCGCAATGACATCCGCTGCTACCGCTACCACACGCCCCGTCTCCGCGCGCAAGCCGTTCACCCTGCGCGACGCCACCGTCGCCGACGTGCCGGCAATCCACGCCATCTACGCGCACCATGTCCTGCACGGCCGCGCCTCGTTCGAGGAAGTGCCGCCGACTGCCGACGATATGCAGTGGCGTTTCGCCGAGGTGCGCCGCAAGAACCTGCCCTACCTGGTTGCCGAGCGCGATGGCGAGGTGCTGGGCTACGCCTATGCGTCGGCTTACCGCACCCGCAGCGCCTACCGCTTCGCCATCGAGGACTCGATCTATATCGACCACCGCTGCGTCGGCGAGGGCCTGGGACAGGCGCTGCTCGCCGAACTGGTGGCGCGCTGCGAAACCGGCCAATGGCGCCAGATGGTCGCGGTGATCGCCTGCACCGCCGGCGGCGAAGGCGCCGGCTCGTTGGCGGTGCATGAGCGGCTGGGCTTTCGGACCGTGGGCCGGCTGGAAGCGGTCGGCTTCAAGCATGGGCAATGGATCGATACGGTGTTGATGCAGCGGGGGCTGGGGCCGGGGGCGACTACGTTGCCGGAGTAGGCGGAAGTGGCCTCCGCGTCAGGTCGAGGGCGACACCGTTCTGATCTTGCGCTGGTGCACCCGTCGCGACACTGGCCGCCATCCGGCGGAAGCTCGCGCCGACAAAACAAAACGCCACGGACGTTGCCGTGGCGTTACATGCTTCGTGCGTCAAGCGGACGACGGCCGATGACAGTCGTCCAGGACCGATGCGACGCGCTTACTTCATCAGGTCCGACAACGCCAGCGCCACCACCTTGGTCGCACGGTTCAGGTCGTTCAGGCGCAGGTTCTCATCCGAGTTATGGCCGCGCGCTTCCATCAGCGTACGCGGGCCGGCACCGTACAGCACGGTCGGGATGCCGCGCTTGGTGTAGTGGCGGGCGTCGGTGTAGAGCGGCACGCCCTGCACCGGGATCTCCACGCCGAACACCGACTCGGCACGGCTCTTCAGCGCGCCGATCAGCTTTTCCACGCCCGGCAGTTCCGACAGCGGCTCGGCCAGGATGATGCGCTCGACCCTGACCTCGATGCCCGGACGGTCCTTGGCGACCTTCTCGACCACGGCGCGGATTTCGCCTTCGGCGTCGAAGCCGATTTCCTCGGGGATCATGCGGCGGTCGACACGGAAGGTCACCAGGTCGGGCACCACGTTGGTGTTGATGCCGCCCTTGATGAGGCCGACGTTCAGCGTGGCGGTGTCGATGCCAGGCACCTTCGACTTGCGCGTGGCCAGTTCGGCACGCAGGCCGTAGATGGCCTGCAGGATATGGGTGGCGGCCTCGATTGCGTCGACGCCGGTGTGCGGCATGGCGGCATGGCCCTGCTTGCCCTTGACCGTCACTTCCACGTGCAGGCAGCCGTTGTGCGACGAGGTGATGCCATACGAGAAGCCGGCCGAGATGGCGTAGTCGGCCTTGCTCAGGTTGTTGTCGAGCAGGAACTTGGGACCGATATCGCCGCCGGTTTCCTCGTCATAGGTGAACTGCAGCTCGACCGCGCCGTTGATCTTGGCGCCTTGCTTCTCGGCTTCCATCAGCGCCAGCACGGCGTAAGTGTAGGTGGCGAAGTCCGACTTCGACACCGCGACGCCGCGGCCGTACATGACCGGGCCGTGCTCGCTGTCGGCAATCTCGCCGCCGTACGGGTCCTTGGTCCAGCCCAGGCCCGGGGGCACCACGTCGCCGTGGGCGTTCATGGCGATGGTCGGGCCGCCCGTGCCGAACTGCTTGCGCACGATCAGGTTGGTGGCGCTGATCATGCCGGCGGCCTTCACCTGCGCGTCGGGCACCTTGTGCGCCTCAACCGTAAAGCCCAGGCCCTCCAGCAGTTCCTTGGCGCGCTTGCCGTGGGCATCGCAATCGCCGGCCGGGTTGTCCGAGGGCACCTTGACCAGCTCGGCCAGGAAGGCTTCCTGCTGCGGGCGGTGCTGGTCGATGAATTGCGTCAGCGTGGTTTCCGTGGGGTTCATATTGTCTCGTGCGGTCATGACTTGTTCTCGTAACTTCTCAGGAGGGTTCGGGTGGGCTTCCGGGCGCTGGCTTACTGCTGCAGCCGGAAGTGTTCGACGAAATCGCTGAACACGCGCGCGGACAGTGCTGCGTCCTCGGCGGTCATGGTTTCGGTGGGATGGTGGCTGATGCCGCCGTTGCCGCAGCGCACAAACAGCATGGCGACATCGGCGATGGCGGCGATGGCCATGGAGTCATGGCCTGCACCTGACGGCAGATGGCGCACCGGCACGCCCTGGCGGGCGATGGCGGCGGCCCATTGCTCTTGCAGCCACGGGGCGCACGGCACGCTGTTCGCCTCGTGGGTCTTGCGCACCTGCACGCGCACGTTGCGGCGCGCGCACACGCGTTCGATCTCGGCCAGCACGTCGTTGACGGCGGCTTCGCGTTCGGCGTCGATGCCCGAGCGAATGTCGATGGAAAACACCGCGTGGCCCGGCACCACATTGGTGGCGCCATTGGGCACGTTGAACTGGCCGACGGTGCCGACCAGGCCCGGCTTGCCGCCGCAGCGTTTCTCGATGTACAGGCCGATTTCGGCGCCGGCCATGGCGGCATCGCGGCGCATGTCCATCGGCACCGTGCCGGCGTGGCCGGCCAGGCCTTCCAGCTCGACGATAAAGCGCGTGGCGCCGGAGATCGCCGTGACCACGCCTACCGGCAGGCCCTCGTTCAGCAGCACCGGACCCTGCTCGATATGCACCTCGATGAAGGCGGCGACCTTGCTGCGGTCATGCTTGGCGGCAGGCAGGGCGGCGGCGTCGAAGCCAGCTTCGCGCATCACTTCGCGCATGGTCTTGCCGCTGTCGTCGACGTTGTCCAGCACCTTGTTGTCGAACGTGCCGGCGATGGCACGGCTGCCAAGCAGCGTGGCCTTGAACCGTACGCCCTCTTCCTCGGCAAAGCCCACCACCTCGAGTGCGAACGGGAAGCGCTTGCCCTGGCGGTTCCACTCGGCCACGCAGGCGATCGGCAGGATCACGCCGAGGTTGCCGTCATAGCGGCCGGCATCGCGCACGGTGTCGAAATGCGAGCCCGTCAGCAGCGCCGGCGCGTCGGGCGTGGTGCCCTCGTAGCGGCCGATCACGTTGCCAGCGGCATCGCGCCGCACCGTCATGCCGGCCTGCTGCATCCATTCGGTCAGCTGGGCCGCGGCGCCGTGGTGGGCCTCGGTCAGGTAGGTACGGGTGAGCATGCCGGGCTGCTCGGTGTGGACGGCCAGGGCGTCGGCCCAGGCCATGATGCGTGTGCCTACCTCTGCGGCTGCCGGCATGCTGGCCGACGACGGATTTGCTGCCATGCGTGTCTCCTGCTGGAAGTGCGTGAAAGCCGCGGCGGCGTGGCTGGCGGGTGCCAGTGCGGGCGGGGACGCCCATGGCCGAAGCTCTATTCTGTGCGATTCATGGTAGCACAGTGAATTCAAAATTTGCATACAAAAATGATATGCACTATATTCGCTTCCACGTTCAGACAATCCTCTGCGGACAATCGGGTCCGAACAATGGATTGCGTGGATTCCGCCCCAACAGGGGGGCTGTCCACGCGGTGGCGCGCTCCCGACCCGGAGTGCTGCCCGAGAACGTAAGGCCGGCAGCCCACCCAGCCATCAGAGCAGTACGGGGCCGCCGGTGATTCCTGGATCGAATGGGCCAGCCAGCGCACATGCACAGGACCGGCCCGGCACGGAGACAACCATGCAGCATGCAGTTCCCTCGCAGCCCCGCCCGGGCACACCACGCCTGCACACCCGCTTTACCCGCTCACTATTCGGCCAGGTGCTGATCGCCCTGGTGATTGGCACGGCACTCGGCCTCGCCTTCCCCGAATTTGCCGCCAAGCTCAAGCCGCTCGGCGATGCCTTTATCAAGCTGATCAAGATGCTGATCGGCCCGATCGTGTTCTGCGTGGTGGTGGCCGGCATCTGCGGCGCCGGCGAGCTGAAGAAGGTCGGCCGTGTCGGCATCAAGGCGGTGGTGTATTTCGAGATCGTCACCACCATCGCGCTGGCGCTGGGCATCGTCCTGGCATATGTGTTCCAGCCTGGCGTCGGCATGAACGTGGATCCGCGCTCGCTGGATGCCTCGGCCATCGCCGGCTTTATCGACAACGCCACCAAGGTGAAAGACCAGGGCACGGTCGACTTCCTGCTCAAGCTGATCCCCAATACCGTGTTCGGCGCCTTTGCCAATGGCGACGTGCTGCAGGTGCTGCTGGTGTCGATCCTGTTCGGCTGCGCGCTGTCGCTGGTGGGTGAGCCGGGCCGGCCGCTGGTCAAGCTGATCGACACGTTCTCGCACACGCTGTTCAAGATGATGGGCTTCATCATCAAGCTGGCGCCGCTGGGCGTGCTGGGCGCGGTGGCCTTTACCGTTGGCAAGTACGGCATCGGCTCGCTCAAGCAGCTGGGCTTCCTGGTGTTCCTGTTCTACGGCGCGGTGATCGTGTTCGTGCTGGTGGTGCTGGGCACCATCATGCGCGTGTGCGGTTTCTCGGTGATCAAGCTGATCCGCTACCTGCGCGCCGAGCTGCTGGTGGTGCTGGGCACGGCCTCGTCTGACAGCGTGCTGCCGCAGGTGATGAAGAAGCTGGAGTTCATGGGTATCAAGAAGTCGGTGGTGGGACTGGTGATCCCGACCGGCTACTCGTTCAACCTGGATGCGTTCTCGATCTACCTGACCCTGGCGGCGGTGTTCATCGCCCAGGCCACCAACACGCCGCTGGCGATGGCAGACCTGCTCGGCATCCTGGCGGTGGCGCTGGTCACCTCCAAGGGCGCGCACGGCATCCCGGGCTCGGCTATCGTGATCCTGGCGGCGACGCTGTCGGCGCACCCGGCAATCCCGGCGATCGGCCTGGTGCTGGTGCTGTCGGTGGACTGGTTCATCGGCATCGCGCGCGCGCTCGGCAACCTGATCGGCAACTGCGTGGCGACCGTTGTGGTGGCGGCGTGGGAGAAGGATATCGACCGCGAACGGGCGCGTGGCGTGCTCAACGGCACGATCGAGGCGACCGACCTGGATGCCGGCCTTGCCGCCATGGCGGATGACAACGCCGTGGCCGGTTCGCCCGCCGCCGTGCCGGGGACTGTCGCGGGGCGCTAGAATCACGGCATTTCCCCAACGCGCAGCCCCTGCGCAAGTGCGCTGCCATGCCCGAGCATATCGATCCCGACATGACCGCTGAAGCGATCGCCGACGACATCGTCGCGGCGATCGTCTCGCACCGCCTGCCGCCCGGCACCAAGCTGCGCGAGGAGGCGCTGGCCAGCGTCTACCGCGTCAGCCGCACCAAGGTGCGCGCGGCGCTGCTGATGCTGTCCAAGGACAAGGTCATCCAGATCGTGCCGGACAAGGGCGCGTTCGTCGCCAAGCCCAGCGCGGAAGAGGCGCGCGAAGTCTTCGCCGTGCGCCGCATCCTGGAAGCGGCGCTGGCGCGCGAGTTCGTCGCCAAGGCGACCGCGGCCGACTACAAGCGCATTGACAAACACCTCGCCGCCGAGCGCAAGTCGCTGGGCGGCAACGACGCGCAGGTACGCACCCGGCTGCTGGGCGATTTCCATATCGTGCTGGCCGAGGTGGTCGGCAACGGCGTGCTGACCGAGATGATGCGCGAACTGTCGACGCGCAGCGCGGTCATCACCATGCTGTACCAGTCTCGGCGCGATGCGGCGTGCTCGTCGGACGAGCATCGCGAGTTCATCGAGGCTGCGCGCGCGGGCGATGTCGAGCGCGCCGTCACGCTGATGGTGGACCACCTCAGCCATGTCGAAAGCGCGCTGCATTTCGAGGAAACCGCGCCGGCGGCACGAGGCAAGGACCTGGTCGCGGCGCTGCTGGCGTAGGACCAGGGCTGGCCGTTGACCAGCGCTTGACGTGAGTCAAAGCGGCCTGGGCCGCGCCCGGGCACACTTGTCCTCGCCATGAAGACGCGGGGGCGCACTTCATGAGCACTCCGCCTTCCGCGCATATCGCCGGAAGGCCGCCCGCACGCTGCAACGGTGTGCGGGCTTTCTTTTTTCTGAGGGCTGGCTTTCGCAGCGCTGAGCATCATTGGCCCGCGGCTCCTGCCGAACGATGCCGCAGCGCGGCATTTCCCCTTTCCGGCCAATCACTTGTGCAAGCGCCGGCAGCAGCAAGGCCGTGCGGGGTCGCGCACATTGCCGCGCCGCCCAGCTCCCAGCGCTGAATAAAGCGGCCATAACCGAACGCGAGCTTCGGGTTAGGATCGCGAGGGCCCAACACAGAGGCCTGCGCCGCGGCATCGCCGCGGACGCGCACCAGAACAACCGTCATGGAGACCCATCATGCGTGATCGCACCGCGCCCGCGCGGCCGTTCAGCCTGTGTTCGCACCCGCTCCCGATTTTCGTTTCCTGAGCGCCCCGCCCCTGGCGAGCGCTGCCGCCCCTCGCATTGCCTGACCATCGATCAAGAGGACCAACCATGCCCAGTGCCTTCCGCGCAGACGCCTTTGCCGGCAAGACCGTATTCATCGCCGGCGCTTCTTCCGGCATCAACCTCGGCATCGCGCACGGCTTCGCCCGCGCTGGCGCGAAGCTGGCGCTGATCAGCCGTACCGAGGACCGCATCCAGGCCGCCGCCGACGGCATCGCTGCCGCGGGCGGCACGGCGATCGGCATGGCGGCCGACGTGCGCGACTATGCAGCGGTGGAGGCTGCACTGGCGCGCACGCACCAGGAACTCGGGCCGATCGACGTGGTGATCTCCGGCGCCGCCGGCAACTTCCTCGCGCCGGTGGTCGGCATGTCGGCCAATGCGTTCAAGACCGTGGTCGACATCGACCTGCTCGGCACCTTCAATGTGTTCCGCGCCAGCTTTGACTATCTGAGCAAGCCGGGGGCGTCGCTGATTGCCATCACCGCGCCGCAGGGCGTCAACGCCATGATGTTCCAGGCCCACGCCTGCGCAGCCAAGGCCGGCATCAATATGCTGATCAAGTGCCTGGCAATGGAATGGGGCCCGGCCGGCGTGCGCGTCAACGGTATCTCGCCCGGACCGATCGCCGATACCGAAGGCATGGCGCGGCTGGCGCCGACGCCGGAGGTGGAGGCGCGCTACAAGGCCCGCCTGGCGCTGCGCGACTACGGCACCAAGGACGATATCGCGGACGCCGCCATGTACCTGAGCAGCGACAACGCGCACTTTGTCACTGGCACCATCCTTGATTGCGACGGCGGCAGCAAGCTGGGTGACGCATCGGCCGATGCGCTCAAGCCCATGCGCTGATACGCGACCCAACAAATTCACCAGAGCAACCACAACGATACATGGAGATCCAACGATGACAGCATCCGTGCTCTACCAAGCCAGCGCAGGCGTGGCGACGCTGACCCTGAACCGCCCGGACGTGCTCAACGCGATGAACGCTGACCTGATGCGCGATCTGCGCGAAGGCGTGGACCGCGCCGCGGCCGACGCCGACGTGCGTGCCGTGCTGATCACCGGCGCTGGCCGCGGCTTCTGCGCCGGCGCCGACCTGGCCGCGCGCCAGTCCGGTGGCAACGGCCTGCAGGATTCCGGCCAGATGCTGCGCGAGCGCTATCACCCGATCATCCTTGCGCTGCGCCAGATGCCCAAGCCGGTCATCACCGCGGTCAACGGCGTTGCGGCCGGTGCGGGCATGAGCCTGGCGCTGGCCGGCGACGTGGTGCTGGCGGGCCGCTCGGCCAGCTTCCTGCAGGCGTTCTCCAAGATCGGCCTGATCCCCGATGCCGGCAGCACCTACTTCCTGCCGCGCTACGCCGGCGAGATGCGCGCCCGCGCGCTGGCCATCCTGGCCGAGAAGATTGACGCCGAAGAAGCGCACCGCATCGGCCTGGTGTGGAAGGTCCATGACGATGCCACGCTGCAGGACGAAGCCGGCAAGCTCGCGCACCACCTCGCCACCATGCCGACGCTGGCCTACGGCATGATCAAGGAAGCCCTGAACCAAAGCTTCGGCAACGACCTCGCCGCGCAACTGGAAGTGGAAGCCACGCTGCAGTCGCGCGCCAGCCGCAGCGAAGACTGCAAGGAAGGCGTGGCCGCCTTTGTCGAGAAGCGCAAGCCGCAATTCAAGGGCCGCTGAGCAGCTGCCTCGCCGTTTGCAGCACCCCCGGCGACGGCCGTTGCCGGGGCAAGGAAAACAGCACCTGGAGACGCATCATGCTTGGCCTCATGCTAGACCGTCCGTTGTTGATTTCTTCGCTGATCGAATATGCCGCGGCGTACCACCCGAGACAGGAGATCGTCTCGCGCACGGTAGTGGGCGACACCGTGCGCAGTGCAGCTCAAGCAGGGCCGAGCGCTGTGGGGTGTGGACCTGCGCATCGAGGACGATGCCGGCAACGCGCTGCCGCACGACGGCATTGCGTTTGGCCGGCTCAAGGTGCGCGAGCCGTGGATCGCCTCCGGCTACTTCAAGGCGGAGCATGACGCGCTCGATACCGGCGGCTGGTTCGATACCGGTGATGTCGCCACCATCGACGCCGACGGCTACGTGCAGCTGGTGGACCGCGCCAAGGACGTTATCAAGTCCGGCGGCGAGTGGATCTCATCGATCGACGTGGAGAATGCCACCATGGGCCACCCCGCCGTGGCCGAGGCCGCGGTGATCGGCGTGCCCCATCCCAAGTGGCAGGAGCGCCCGCTGCTGGTCGCGGTGAAACGGCCGGGCCATGACGTCAGCGCGGCCGAGCTGCTCGACTACCTGGCAGGCAAGATGGTGCGCTGGTGGGTGCCCGACGACGTGGTCTTCGTCGACGCGCTGCCGCACACCGCCACCGGCAAGCTGCTCAAGGTAAAACTGCGCGACACCTATCGCGACCATGTGCTTCCGACCGTCGACACGGCCCGCAGTGCCTGAACCGACAACACCGACAACACCAACCCAAGGAGCCCGCGCATGAGCGCCAGCAATGAACGGATCATCGTCACCATCGAAGGCGGCGTCGCCGACGTCCGCCTGAACCGACCGGACAAGATGAATGCGCTCGACCAGGCGATGTTCGACGCACTGATCGAGACCGGCGAGCAACTGGCGCGCACGCAGGACCTGCGCGCCGTGGTGCTGTCGGGCGAAGGCCGCGCCTTCTGCGCGGGCCTGGACATGGGCCGCATGGCCGGCATGCTGTCCGGCGATGGCGGCAGCAGCGAGAGCGACAGCATTGGCGGCGGACGGCTCGGCAACCGCACCAATGGCATTTCCAACCGCCCGCAATATGCCTGCATGGTGTGGCGCGAACTGCCGGTGCCGGTGTTCGCGGCGGTGCACGGCGTGGCCTTCGGCGGCGGCTTGCAGGTGGCGCTGGGCGCCGACGTGCGCTACGTCGCGCCCGATACCAAGCTGTCGGTGATGGAAATGAAATGGGGCCTCGTGCCCGATATGGCCGGCATGGTGCTGACGCGCGGTCTGGTACGTCCCGACGTGCTGCGCGAGCTGATCTACAGCGCGCGCGTGCTCAGCGGCACCGAAGCGTGCGAGCTGGGGCTCGCCACTTACGTTGCCGACGACCCGCGCGCAGCGGCACTGGCAGCGGCGCGCCAGGTCGCGCAGAAGAACCCGGATGCGATCCGCGCTGCCAAGCGGCTGATGGCGCTGGTCGAGCGCGGCGACAATGCCGCCATCCTGCAGGCTGAGTCGGACGAGCAGGACCGCCTGGTCGGCTCCTCCAACCAGCGTGAGGCGGTGCTGGCCAACATGGAGAAACGCGCGCCGCGTTTTGACCCGGCGCGTTGATGTCTGCCGCTCAACGGTGGCGGTGGTGGCGGTGGTGGCGCCTGCGGCGCCACCACACCACATAGACCGCCACGTTGACCACCAGCACTACCAGGCCGAGCCAGAACTGCACGGCAGGCGTCAGGCCCGCCGGATAGATCAGCGGCAATAAATAACGTTCGATGAATCCGCCGCTGTAGCCCGCCTCCCCCGCGGCACGGCGCAGTGCGTTTTCCAGCGGCGTCAGCGGGCAGGTCCCCCCGACCCACTCGATCAGAACGCCCCACACGGCGGCCGGCACGTGCACCCAGGCCAGCCGCGGCCAGCGCAGCACCAGCAGGCCGCCGGCCACCACGAACACGATAAACAGTCCGTGTACGACGACGACCAGATCGGCCAGCCAGGCTGCCATCGCCATCTCGCCCCGTTGCGCTCAGTCGCCGTTGCCGCCGGCCATCCAGTAGCCGGGGCGCGCGAACTGCGCTTTCAGGTGCTCGATAAAGAAGCGGATCTTCGCCGGCACCGGGCGCTGCTGCGGATACACCGCGAGGATGTCGTAGTCGGGCAGCGCGTATTCATCGAGTACGGTAATCAGCTCGCCGCTCTCCAGTTGCGGCAGGATCTCCCAGGTTGAGCGCCAGCCCAGCCCCAGTCCCTCGCCGGTCCAGCGGTGCAGCAGTTCGCCGTCGTTGCAGTCGAGGTTGCCGTTGACGCGCACCGTCACGGTCTTGCCGTTCTGGCTGAAGTACCAGCCGCGCTGCTGGCCGCCCTGCAGGTTGAACGCCAGGCAGTTGTGGTGCTCGAGGTCGTCCAGCGTCTGCGGCACGCCGTGTTTGGCGAAGTAAGCGGGCGTGCCGCACACCACGCGCTTGTTCGACGCCAGCTTGATCGCGACAAAGTTGGGGTCGATCGCGCCGCCGATGCGGATGCCCACGTCATAGCCCTCGCGCACCAGGTCGACCACGCGGTCGGTCAGGTTGAACGAGATCTGCACTTCCGGGTTGGCGGCCAGGAAGGCCGGCGCGTGCGGTGCCACATGCTTGCGGCCGAACGCGGCCGGCGCCGACACGATCAGGTGGCCGGTGGCCTTGTGCTTGCCTTCGGCGATCAGCATCTCGGCGCGGTCCAGGTCGGCGAGCGCCTTCTTGCATTGCTCCATGAACACTGCGCCCTGCTCGGTCACGGCGATGCGGCGCGTGGAGCGGTGCAACAGCTTGACGCCGATACGCGCTTCCAATGCGTTGATGCGGCGGCCGATCATCACCGGCGTGACGTTCTGCGTCAGCGCCGCGGCGGCCATGCTGCCATGCTCCACCACGGCGATAAAGGCTTCGATTTGCTTGAGTTTGTCCATCAGATATCAGTCTCCCGGGCGCCATTGTGCGGCATCGGCGCCGCCGTGGCATCCCGGCGGCGCTTATGAAGCAGATCGGGCCCGGCGCATGGCGGGCGGCGCGTCGCGGCGCTGGCGGGCACAATGCCGCACTTCGCGGCTGAATTCGGCGCACGCGTGCGTCATCAGGTCGACCGAGCGATAGACGAGAAACACGCGGAAATCCGGCAGCTCATCCTGGATCGGCAGCGGCACCAGCTGGTCGCTGGCCAGCTGCAACGGGCCGCCGGTGCCGTGGAAGACGAAATCCGACCACATGCTGATCAGGTCGGTGCGGGTGGCCAGTTGCAGGCCGAGCAGGTTCGATGCGCTCTGCACCACCCGGCGCGGCATCTCCATCCGGTGCAGCCGCATCAGGCTGGCGAGCGGGCTGCCGGCATCGTCGACCGGATCGAGCACCAGCCAGTCGGCGTCGAGCAGTGGCCGCAGCCGGCGCGTGCGTCGCAGCGGATGGCCGGCGCGCACCGCCAGCTTCATGCCGACCGAGAACAGCGGCTCCCACTGCAGCGACGCCGAGCCCGGGCCGCTGTTGGTGGAGATCAGCCCCAGGTCGAGCCGCCCCTCGCGCAACCCTTCCTGGATCTGCTGCGGGCGCAGCTCGAAGCCCCGCAGCGCCACGTTGGGAAAGCGCTGCCGGAACGCCGCGATCGCCGCGGGAAGCGGGCCGCTAGACGCCACCGCGGTAAAGCCGATATTGAGCTCGGCCTCTGCATGGCCGCGGATCGACTCGATGTCTTCCAGCGCGTGCCGCAGTTCTTGCTCGACCACGCTGGCGCGCTTGACCAGCGCCAGACCGTAGGCGGTCAGGCTGACGCCGCGCACCGAGCGCGACAGCAGCGTCACGCCCAGCTCACGCTCCAGCTCGGCAATCGCCTTGGACAGCGCTGGCTGCGAGATATGCAGCGCGCGCGCCGCTTCATGGATGCTGCCGTGCTCGGCCACGGCCAGCAGGACCCGCAGTTGGTGCAGCTTCATCGTTTGTGCTTGGTTAGTACCAAAGGCTCACTTACCGCGCTGACAAGTCGACCATGCCGCCGGTTTGCTCCCCTCTCCCATGAATGGGAGAGCAAGGGGAGAGAACATGCGCAGCTTGGACTCAATCAGCAGGCTCACCACCAGGGCCTTTGCAGCCGGCTTCAGTAGTTAACCTTATACCCGCAAGCCACCGGTTATGACGGTGATTCGATCTGGTTATCAGGATGAAAATATATGATTCTTCGTCCCGGTCCGTTTGCCTGAATACTCAGCGCCACAGGTTGCCAACCTGACTGCCGCGCGAGCCGATCCTGGGCACCGGGCCCCTACAACACCGGTCCGCCGTGCGTGCAGCCCCCCACCAGTTCGTGGAGACCTTGCATGAACGACGCCACCCTCGCAACGCCTGCCAGCGTCGCGGCCACCGCCACCGCCACCGCCACCGCCATCGCCACCGCCACCGCCAGCAGGCCCCGCAACCAGAGCCAGTTCCGCCTGATCGCGGCGTGCTCGCTGGGTAATGCGCTGGAGATGTTCGATTTCACCGTCTACAGCTTCTTCTCGCTGCTGATCGGCAAGCTGTTCTTTCCCTCCGACAGTCCCTACGGCTCGTTGCTGCTGGCGGTGGCCACCTTCGGCATCGGCTTCGTGATGCGCCCGCTGGGCGGCGTGGTGATCGGCAGCTACGCCGACCGGCGCGGCCGCAAGGCGGCGATGACGCTGACCATTGGCCTGATGGTGCTGGGTACGCTATGTATCGCGCTGGCGCCGCCGTATGTGTCGGCCGGCATTGCCGGCTCGCTGATGATCGTGGCGGGGCGCTTGCTCCAGGGCTTTTCGCTCGGCGGCGAGATCGGTGCCTCGACCGCGATGCTGATGGAAGCCGGCGGGGTCAAGGGCCGTGGCTGGCGCGTCAGCTGGCAGCTCGGCAGCCAGGGCATCTCGGCGCTGCTGGGCGCGCTCACCGGCGCCACGCTGTACGCCGTGCTGCCGACCGCGTCGCTGGAAAGCTGGGGATGGCGCATACCGTTCCTGGTCGGCCTGCTGATCGCGCCGGTGGGGCTGTATATCCGTGCGCATCTCGACGAAACCCACCAGGCCGACGCCCATGCGCCGAGCCCGCTCGGCGAGCTGTTTCGCAACCACTGGACCACCGTGCTCAAGGGCATCCTGGCGACCACGGCCGGCACCGCGACGATGTACCTGGTGGTGTTCTTCATGCCGACCTACATGATCCGTGTGCTGCATATGCCGGCGTCACTGTCGTTCCTGTCGGGCTGTGTCACCGGGTTGACGCTGACGGTGGTGTCGCTGTTCGCCGGCCGCCTCGCTGACCGCCTGGTCGCGCGCAAGCCGCTGGTGGTGGCCTCGCTGGTGCTCAGCATGCTGGCGGTATACCCGGCGTTCTGGCTGATCAATGCCTACCCGAGCGTGCCGCTGGTGCTGTGCGTGTCGGCGCTGCTGACCGCGCTGGTCAACCTGGGCACCACGCCGATGTTCCTGATGATGCTGGAGATGCTGCCGGCCGGCGTGCGCGCCAGCGGCCTGTCGGTGATCTACAGCGTGGGCGTGACCGTGTTTGGCGGCTCGTCGCAATTCATCGTGACGTGGATGCTGGCCCGCACCGGCAACCCGATGTCGCCGGCCTTCTACATGCTGGTCTGCAGCGTGATCACGCTGCTCGCCGTGCTGCGCATCCGCGAAACCCGCGCCCACTGAACCCTATGCATTTTTCGGAGACCAATCCCATGACCCGAGCACCGACGCTTCAGCCATTCCAGTACCTGCCGCACCTGCTGCCGGCGATAGGCATCGACGCCGAAACCTTCGTCGGCATCCGCCGCCAGATCCACGCGCAGCCCGAACTGGGTTTCGAGGTCGGCGCGACCAGCAGGCTGGTGGCGACGCTGCTGGCCGAATGGGGCTACGAGGTCCACACCGGCATCGGCAAGAGCGGCGTGGTGGGCCGGCTCAAGCGCGGCAGCGGCACGCGCCGGCTCGGCATCCGCGCCGACATGGACGCGCTGCCGATCACCGAGTCCACCGGCCTGCCCTATGCCAGCCGCGTGCCCGGCAAGATGCACGCGTGCGGCCACGACGGCCATACCGCGATCCTGCTGGCGGCGGCCAGGGCGATTGCCGACCAGTCCGATTTCGATGGCACGCTCAACCTGATCTTCCAGCCCGACGAGGAGAACCTGTGCGGCGCGCGCGCGATGATCGAGGACGGGCTCTTCGAGCGCTTCCCGTGCGATGCGATCTTCGCGCTGCACAACATGCCGGGCGTGCCGGCGGGTTCGTTCCGCGTGCTGCCGGGGCCGGTGAGCCTGTCATCGGACGTGGCGGACGTGACCGTGCGCGGCGTGGGCGGCCACGGCGCGATGCCGCACCGTGCGCGCGACCCGATCGCGGCAGCGGCGGCCATCGTCACCGCGCTGCAGACGGTCGTGGCGCGCAATGTCGCGCCGGACGATACCGCAGTGGTGTCGGTCGGCTTTATACGCGGCGGCGCCACGCACAACGTGATTCCGGAAGCCGTGACGCTGGGGCTCAACGTGCGTGCCGCGCGGCCCGAGACGCGCGCGCTGGTCGAGCAGCGCATCCACGAGATCGTCGCGCTGACGGCGCAGGCGCATGGCGTGGAAGCGGAGATCGACTACCGCCAGCTGACGCCGCCGATGGTCAACGCCGAAGCCGAAACGCTGCTGGCGCAGCGCATCTGCACCGAGCTGGTCGGCGCGGACAACGTCGTCACGCAGGCGCCGAAGGGACTCAACGGCAGCGAGGACTTCGCGTGGATGCTTGACGCAGTGCCGGGGTGTTACCTGATCCTTGGCAATGGCGAAGGCGAGTTCGGCGGCTGCATGGTGCACAATCCCGGCTACGACTTCAACGACGCCGTGCTGCCGCTGGGCGCGGCGGCCTGGGTGCGGCTGGTGCAGGCCTATCTCGCCGCAGCCTGATCACGTCTGATTAAGTACGCTTGCTTGAGTACGCCAGTTTGATTCACGCCTCCTGCCGGGCGACGGCGCGTTGGGCGCGCCGCGCCTCCAGTTCGGCATTCATCCGCGCGGCCTCGCCCAGCACGTAGGCCAGCCGCCGCAGCGGCCGGCTGCACTGCACGTGCAGGTACAAGTAGCCGGCGCCACCGGCGACCAGCATCGCGCCATAGCCCCACAGCAGCAGCGGCACCGTCTGCTCCGGACGCGGCAAGGTACGCCACATGCTGGCCAGCACCACCGCGGCGGGCGCCAGCGCCAGCAGCAAGCCCACGGTACGCGCGGCGCCTTCCCATAACCGCAGCTGCAAGGCCACGCGCCGCTGGCGCGCCTCCAGTTGCGCCGGCGGAATGCGCGCCAACTGTCGCAGCAGCGCGTCTTCGGCCGCGCGCTGGCGGTCCATTTTTCGGGCTTGCCAGCGCAGCGGGTTGCGCAGCCTGGCCAGCACCGAGCGCGTGCGCGCCAGCCCGGCACCCACATAGCAGGCGGCCGCCGTGGCCAGGAACGCCTCAAACGCGCGCAGCGACCACGGCGGCACCGGGTGCTTCAGCCATAGCCGCCACACGGCAAGCGCCCCGCCGCCAAGCAGGGTCGCCACCAGCGCGACGACAAAGCCGATCCACAGCAAGCGGGCCAGCCCACCGGCCGGCGGGCTTTCCGATGGCGGCGCGGGCGCGCTGGGGGCTTCGAGCGCTTCAAGCAGTTCGTAGGTGGGCGGGAGCCTGGAATACATAGTCGGCATGGGCAACAGGATGGCGCCATTTTCGCCGCTCAGGCACGTGCCGGATAGTCAGCACGACGAGCGGTGCCGGGGCGTACCTACCGCTGCGCAGCGTGGCCGCTTCATCACACCATATATCCAATTGCATACGCTGGCGTGCCAGCGGGGACCGTCTCATCAGGCTTCCAAGGCCACATTCCATACCCAAAGTATCGAATCAACTGATCGTCCTTCTGTTTATCCAGCCCGGTTCGGGGAATAGGATCGACTCCAATGCGAATCCCACCACCATTGGAGACAAGATCATGGCAAAGATGAGAGCAATCGACGCGGCAATCGCCGTGCTGGAGAAGGAAGGCGTGACCACGGCGTTCGGCGTGCCGGGCGCGGCCATCAACCCGTTCTACTCGGCAATGCGCAAGTCGGGCAACATCAACCACGTGCTGGCCCGCCACGTCGAGGGCGCCTCGCACATGGCCGAAGGCTACACCCGTGCCGAGCCCGGCAACATCGGCGTCTGCGTCGGTACCTCGGGCCCCGCCGGCACCGACATGATCACCGGCCTGTACTCGGCCTGGGCGGATTCGATCCCCATTCTCTGCATTACCGGCCAGGCCCCGCGCGCGCGCCTGTACAAGGAAGACTTCCAGGCCGTCGATATCGAATCGATCGCCAAGCCCGTGACCAAGTGGGCCGTGACCGTGCGCGAGCCGGCGCTGGTGCCGCAGGTGTTCCAGCAAGCCTTCCACATCATGCGTTCGGGCCGCCCGGGTCCGGTGCTGGTCGACCTGCCGTTCGACGTGCAGGTGGCCGAAATCGAATTCGATATCGACACCTACCAGTCGCTGCAGCCGTACAAGCCGGCTGCCTCGCGCGCCCAGATCGAGAAGGCCATCTCGATGCTGAACGCGGCCGAGCGCCCGCTGATCGTGTGCGGCGGCGGCGTGATCAACGCTGACGCGTCGGAACTGCTGGTCGAGTTCGCCGAACTGGTCAACGTGCCGGTGGTGCCGACCCTGATGGGCTGGGGCGTGCTGGCCGACGACCATCCGCTGCAAGCCGGCATGGTCGGCCTGCAGACCTCGCACCGCTATGGCAACGCAACGCTGCTGGCCTCGGACTTCGTGATGGGCATCGGCAACCGCTGGGCCAACCGCCACACCGGCAGCGTCGATGTCTACACCAAGGGCCGCAAGTTCGTGCACGTCGATATCGAGCCCACCCAGATCGGCCGCGTGTTCGGCCCGGACCTGGGCATCGTCTCGGACGCCAAGGCCGCGCTGGAGCTGTTCGTTGAAGTCGCCCGCGAAATGAAGATGGCCGGCCGCCTGCCGTGCCGCAAGTCGTGGGTCGCAGACGTGCAGAAGCGCCGCCGCACCATGCAGCGCAAGAGCGACTTCGACAACGTGCCGGTCAAGCCGCAGCGGGTGTACCGCGAGATGAACCAGTACTTCCCGCGCGACGTGCGTTATGTCAGCACCATCGGCCTGTCGCAGATCGCCGCCGCGCAGTTCCTGTCGGTCAATGAGCCGCGTCACTGGATCAACTGCGGCCAGGCCGGCCCGCTGGGCTGGACCATCCCGGCTGCGATCGGCGTGAAGACTGCCTCGCCGGATTCGGATGTGGTGGCAATCTCGGGCGACTACGACTTCCAGTTCATGATCGAAGAACTGGCCGTGGCCGCGCAGTTCAAGGTGCCGTACATCCACGTGGTGGTGAACAACTCCTACCTGGGCCTGATCCGCCAGGCGCAGCGCAACTTCGAGATGGACTACTGCGTGCAGCTGGCCTTCGACAACGTCAACGCGCCCGAGCTGAACGGTTATGGCGTCGACCACGTCAAGGTGGTGGAAGGCCTGGGCTGCAAGGCGATCCGCGTGTTCAAGCCGGAAGACATCGCCCCGGCCTTCGCCGAAGCGCGCGACCTGATGGCCGAATTCTCGGTGCCAGTGGTGGTCGAGGTGATCCTGGAGCGCGTGACCAACATCGCGATGGGCACCGAGATCGACAACATCAACGAGTTCGAGCCGATCGAGGACATCGAGGATGCCGACGAAGCCATCCTGACCGAAGAAGTGGAAACGGCGTAAGACGCTTCCCGCCCCCTGCAGGACCATCCGTCATCCCCGCGAAAGCGGGGATCCAGCGTCTTTTCAAAAGTCACTGGGTTCCCGCCCACGTGCCCTCCGGGTATGTGCGGGAACGACAAGAAAAACCAAGTCACAGGAGATGACAAATGACCAAACTTGCGGCCAACCTCACCATGCTGTTCAACGAAGCGGGCTTTCTCGACCGCTTCGAAGCCGCCGCGCGCGCGGGTTTCCGCGGCGTGGAATTCCTCTTCCCGTATGCGTTCCACGCGGACCAGATCGCTGACCGACTGAACCGCTTCCAGCTGGACCTGGTGCTGCACAACCTGCCCGCCGGCAAGTGGGACGCGGGCGAGCGCGGCATTGCCTGCCACCCGGACCGCGTCGGCGAGTTCCAGGACGGCGTGGGCGAGGCCATCAAGTACGCCAAGGTGCTGGGCGTGCGCCAGCTGAACTGCCTGGTCGGCATCCTGCCGCAGAACGTCAAGCGCGAGCAGGCCCAGGAAACGCTGGTGGAAAACCTGCGCTTCGCCGCCAGCGCGCTGGCCGCCGAGCATATCGACCTGCTCGTCGAGCCGATCAACACCTTCGACATCCCCGGCTTCTTCCTGTCGCGCACGCAGCAGGCTGTCGACCTGATCAACCAGGTCAACGCGCCCAACCTGTACGTGCAGTACGACATCTATCACATGCAGCGGATGGAAGGCGAGATCGCCAACACCATCAAGGCCAACCTGCCGAAGATCAAGCACGTGCAGCTGGCCGACAACCCCGGCCGCAACGAGCCGGGCACGGGCGAGCTGAACTACCAGTACCTGTTCAAGTTCCTGGACGAGATCGGCTACACCGGCTGGATCGGCTGCGAATACAAGCCGAAGACCACGACGGAAGCCGGCCTGGGCTGGCGCGCCGCGCACGGCGTGCAGTAAGCCCCGCGGTAACCCCGCAGTAACCCGTTACCACCTACGCGAACCAAGACAGACTTACTCTCAAGCAAGGAGACATCAATATGGCAAACCAACGCAACGTCGGCTTCATCGGCCTGGGCATCATGGGCGCACCGATGGCGGGCCACCTGCGCGCCGCCGGCCACACGCTGTTCGTGCATGACGTCAACCCGGCCCCGCAAGCGCTGGTCGATGCAGGCGTGACCGTCTGCACCAGCGCCGAGGAAGTCGCCAAGCGCGCCGACATCATCGTCATCATGGTGCCGGACACGCCGCACGTTGAGGCCGTGCTGTTTGCCGACAAGGGCGTTGCCGCCGCGCTGAAGGCCGCCGGCAAGGAAGCCAGCTACAGCAAGATCGTGGTCGACATGAGCTCGATCTCGCCGATCGCCACCAAGGACTTTGCCGCGCGCATCAACAAGCTGGGCGCTTCGTACCTGGACGCGCCGGTGTCGGGTGGCGAAGTCGGCGCCAAGGCCGCATCGCTGACGATCATGGTCGGCGGCCCGCAAGAAGCCTTTGACCAGGTCAAGCCGCTGTTCGAGCTGATGGGCAAGAACGTCACGCTGGTGGGCGGCAACGGCGACGGCCAGACCACCAAGGTGGCCAACCAGATCATCGTGGCGCTGAACATCCAGGCCGTGTCCGAAGCCCTGCTGTTTGCCTCGAAGGCCGGCGCCGATCCGGCCAAGGTGCGCGAGGCGCTGATGGGCGGCTTTGCGGCCTCGCGCATCCTGGAGGTGCATGGCGATCGCATGGTCAAGCGCACCTTCGATCCGGGCTTCCGCATCGAACTGCACCAGAAGGACCTGAACCTGGCGCTGCAGGGCGCCAAGGCGCTGGGCGTGGCGCTGCCCAACACCGCCACCGCGCAGGAGCTGTTCAACACCTGCTCCGCCAACGGCCTGGGCAAGCAAGATCACTCGGCCCTGTGCCGCGCGATCGAGATCATGTCTAACCACCAGATCGCCAAGTAAGCAGTGCCCCAGTCGTCCCCGCCCAGCGGGGACGACTAGCTTTTCCCGTCAGCACCAGGATTCTTCATGCTCGCCACCGAACCCCAAGCCGCCCTGCTGTCGCCCCAGCGCACGGCAGCCCATTCCGGACAGATCAATCCTCGCGCGCTGCTGCGCGACCTGTTCGATACCGCGGTCGCTTCCGTCAGCGCCAGCCACTGCCTGCCGCCGCACCTGCCCGCGCCGCCCAAGGGCCGCACCGTGGTAATCGGCGCCGGCAAGGCCGCCGCCGCGATGGCGCAGGCGGTGGAAGCGAACTGGCAAGGCGAGCTGTCGGGCCTGGTGGTGACGCGCTACGGCCATGGCGCCGATTGCAAGCGCATTGAAGTGGTGGAAGCCGCGCACCCCGTTCCCGATGAAGCCGGCGCGCGCGCCGCGCAGCGCATGGTGGAACTGGTGCAGGGCCTGACCGCCGACGACCTGGTGCTGTGCCTGATTTCCGGCGGCGGTTCCGCGCTGCTGGCCGCACCTGCGCCGGGCCTGACGCTGGCCGACAAGCAAGCCGTGAACAAGGCGCTGCTCAAGAGCGGCGCAAGCATCGGCGAGATGAACTGCGTGCGCAAGCACCTGTCCGCGCTCAAGGGCGGACGCCTGGCGCTGCACTGCGCGCCGGCGCGCGTGGAGACGCTGCTGATTTCCGATATACCCGGCGATGACCCGACCCTCATTGCCAGCGGCCCGACGCTGCCCGATGCGACCACCTGCGCCGATGCGCTCGCCGTGATCGCCAAGTACGGCATCGACGTACCCGCCAACGTGCGCGCGCACCTGGAGAGCGGTGCCGGCGAAACGCCCAAGCCGGGCGACGCGCGCTTTGAAGGCCATCGTAATGTGACGCTGGCCACCGCGCAGCAATCGCTGGAAGCCGCCGCGGCGCGTGCGCGCGAACTGGGCTTCGAGGCGCACATCCTGTCCGACTGCATCGAAGGCGAAGCGCGCGAAGTGGCCGAAGTCCACGCCGCCATCGCGCGCCAGGTTGCGCAGCGCGGCCAGCCCTTCAGCAGGCCGTGCGTGCTGCTGTCCGGCGGCGAAACCACCGTAACCGTGCGCGGCAAGGGCCGCGGCGGCCGCAACGCGGAGTTCCTGCTGTCGCTGGCGGTGGCGCTCGACGGCCTGCCCGGCGTGCATGCGATCGCCGGCGATACCGACGGCATCGACGGCTCCGAAGACAACGCCGGCGCGCTGCTGTCGCCCGACACGCTGACCCGCGCCGCCGCGCGTGGGCTGAATGCGCGCGCGCACCTTGAGAACAACGACGGCTACGGCTTCTTTGCCGGCGTGGACGACCTGATCGTCACTGGCCCGACCCGCACCAACGTGAACGACTTCCGCGCGATTTTGATTGCGTGATTTTTCGTCGTTCCCGCCCACGTGCCCTCCGGGTATGCGCGGGAATGACGGAGTGGTCCAGCAACGTAGTACCGATTGACTCGCGGCGCCGACGCGCCGCTACCGAGAATGGAAGAGGAGACATCATGAGACGCCAGCGCAAAGCGAAGATCGTGGCCACGCTCGGCCCCGCCAGCACCGACATCGCGGTGATCCGCGCGCTGTTCGAGGCCGGCGCGGACGTGTTCCGCCTGAACTTCAGTCACGGCACGCACGACGACCACCGCGCGCGCTACGACGCGGTGCGCCAGATCGAGGCCGAGACCGGCCGCCCCATCGCGGTGCTGGCTGACCTGCAAGGCCCCAAGCTGCGCATCGGCACCTTCGCCGCGGGCAAGGTCGCGGTACGCACGGGTGACGTGTTCGTGCTTGACAGCGATCCCACGCCCGGCGACGGCACCCGCGTCTACCTGCCGCACCCCGAGCTGTTCGAAGCCGCGCAGCCGGGCCAGTCGCTGCTGATCGACGACGGCAAGGTGCGCCTGGCGATCGAGTCGGTGACCACCGGCACCATCACCACGCGCGTGGCCAACAACGGCACGCTGTCAGACCGCAAGGGCGTGAACGTGCCCGACGCCGTCATCCCTATTCCCGCGCTGACGGCGAAGGACCGCAAGGACCTGGACTTCGCGCTGTCGCTGGGCGCCGACTGGATCGGGCTGTCGTTCGTGCAGCGTCCGTCCGACATCGTCGAAGCGCGCGAGATCGTCGGCACCCGTGCCGGCATTCTGTCGAAGATCGAGAAGCCGG
The DNA here is from genome assembly GCF_044748965.1 of Cupriavidus sp. NPDC089707. NCBI lineage: Bacteria > Pseudomonadati > Pseudomonadota > Betaproteobacteria > Burkholderiales > Burkholderiaceae > Cupriavidus > Cupriavidus sp. NPDC089707. The sequence goes on along the minus strand of NZ_JBIVHB010000005.1, from coordinate 259,969 downwards.
CCGCGCTGCAGCAGCTGGAAGAGATCGTGCGCGTGTCTGATTCGGTGATGGTGGCGCGCGGCGACCTGGGCGTGGAATTGCCGCCCGAGCGCGTGCCCGGCGTGCAGAAGCGCATCCTGCGCGTGTGCCGCCAGCTGGGCAAGCCGGTGGTGATCGCCACGCAGATGCTCGAATCGATGATCGATTCACCGGTGCCGACGCGTGCCGAAGCGTCGGACGTGGCCAGCGCGATCTATGAAGGCGCCGATGCGGTGATGCTGTCGGCCGAGTCGGCCAACGGCCGCTACCCGGTGCAGGCGGTGTCGATGATGAACCGCATCGTCACCGAGGTCGAGCGCGACCCGCTGTACCGCAACCTGCTCGACGCGCAGCACGAGACCCCGCTGAACACGCGCCAGGATGCGATCTGCGCCGCGCTGCGCGAAGTCACGCAGATCATCGGCGCGGCGGCGACGGTGACCTATACGTCGTCGGGCGCCACCGCGTTGCGCGCAGCGCGCGAACGGCCGTGCGCGCCGATCGTCAGCATCACGCCGAACCTGGAGATCGCGCGCCGGCTGGCGATCGCGTGGGGCATCCACTCCACCGTGAGCCCGGACGTGCAGAGCGTCGACGAGATGGTCGAAGCCGCGACGCGCGCGGCACTGGCGGAAGGCTACGCCGCGCCTGGCGACCAGATCACCATCGCGGCCGGCATGCCGTTCGGCCAGGGCGGGACGACCAACCTGCTGCGCGTGGCGGAAGTCGGCGCCAGTGCGGTGGCCACGGCTTCGTCCACGCGGGAAGCCGCATTGGCCTAGCCCCAGCATCAGCGTTCCGTCCCCGGGACGTTCAGGTAGTGACCGGACCGGGCGCAAGCCCGGTTTCTTATGTTTGCCGCACACCGCCCGCGTTGCCCGACTCCAGGGTGATCGGGTGGTGTTTTTTTGAGGGGGACCAAAAAGGGCGGGCGGTTTTGGGCACACCCAAGCCGCCCGAACTAGCCTAAGCAAGGTGTTCTCCCTCTCCCCTCATGGGGAGAGGGTTGGGGTGAGGGGTGGGCTAGCAAGGCACCACATCAAGCAAGGCCTTCGGTTTTAATCCACGGGGGCGTCAGCTTTTGACCTTCCCGCCCTCTCCCCCGACCCCTCTCCCGCGCGCGGGAGAGGGGAGAAAACCACCGCCGCGCCCATTGCTATACTGACTTCCACCCCGGCCAGTCCCGGATCCCCCCTCACATTGCCCCAGGAGCCTGCAACATGCGCCTCGATGACGAAGCCGAAAGCCAGCACGTAGAAGACCGCCGTGGCGGATTCGGCGGGCTGGGCGGCAAGTCCATCGGCATTGGCACGGTCATCGTCGCATTGGCCGCGTCTTATTTCTTCGGCATCGACCCGATGCTGATCATGCAGGGCGCATCGGTGCTGCAAGGCTCGGGCCAGCAGCAGCAGCAACAGCAGGCCAGCCGTCCGCCCGCCACCGACCAGATGACGGTCTTCACGCGCAAGGTGCTGGGCAATACCGAGCGCACCTGGCAACACATCTTCGAGACCGAGCTGAACCGCCGCTACGCGCCGCCGACGCTGGTGCTGTTCTCCGGCGCCACGCCGACCGCGTGCGGCACCGGCCAGTCTGCGATGGGCCCGTTCTACTGCCCCGGCGACCAGAAGGTCTATATCGACCTGGCCTTCTATGACGAACTGCGCAAGCGCTTCGGCGCCAGCGGCGACTTTGCCCAGGCGTACGTGATCGCGCACGAGATCGGCCACCATGTGCAGAACCTGCTGGGCGTGTCCGAAAAGGTCGACGCCGCCCGCCGCCGCATGGGCGAGGCGCAGGCCAACCAGTTGTCGGTGCGCATGGAACTGCAGGCCGACTGCCTGGCCGGCGTCTGGGCCGCCACCGCGCAGCGCGCCAACCAGCAGTTGCTGGAACCGGGCGATATCGAAGAAGGCCTGAAGGCCGCCGCCGCGATCGGCGATGACCGGCTGCAGCGCCAGTCGCAAGGCTATGTCGTGCCCGAGGCCTTTACCCACGGCTCCAGCGAGCAGCGCGTGCGCTGGCTGCGCCGCGGCATCGAGTCGGGCGACGTCCGCAAGTGCGACACCTTCGCCGCGCGCGAGCCCTGAAGCCCTGGCGTTTCACCCCCAACGCCGGAGGGGTGCGGCGATGTGACGCTTGCGTTGTCCCGCGCGCCCTTCCGTGTCTATAATCGCGCCAAGGCCGCATCACGACGGCCAGTCTCCGGCGCCGGTCTTTGAAGCTTCATTGACCCCTTGCGCCGCAGCGCCGGGCCCGTCCTCCGGGCCCCCTATGCGCCGCGGCCCGCGCCGGACCCGGTCTGCGGGCCACGCGCCCCCTGACTGAACCGGCACCACGACATCCGGCACGGCCTGCATGGCCCTGCCACCGCCGCGCGGCAAGCCGCGCCGCCATGTCGCTGCCGCTTGCCGCCCATGCTGTCGATGGCGGCGGCGTCTCCACCCGAAAGCCGTTCCGTTCCAACCGCACCGGAGCCACGGCCGATCTATTGCTGCCGTGCGCCCGTGCCAGCCCTGACCTGACATGGCGTCGTTTTTCCTGAAGCGCCCGGCGTTTGCCTGGGTGCTGGCCATCCTGACCGTCGTCGCCGGCCTGGTGGCCCTGAACCGCATCCCCATCGCCCAGTACCCGGCGGTGGCGCCGCCCACGGTGATCATCTACGCCGATTACCCGGGCGCGTCCGCGCGCACCGTGGAAGATCGCGTGACCGCCGTGCTGGAGCAGCAGATGCACGGCATCCCCGGCCTGCTCTACCTCGATTCCAGCAGCGAAGGCGGCACCGCCACCGTGACGCTGGGTTTCCGCCAGGGCACCGATCCGCAGCTGGCGCAGGTCAACGTGCGCAACCGCGTGGCGCAGGCCGAGCCGCTGCTGCCCGAGGCGGTGCGGCGCGGTGGCGTGTATGTCGACCAGGCGAGCAGCAGCGCCTTCTTGTACGTCTCGCTGGTCTCGGACAGCGGCCAGCTCGACGAGACCGCGCTGGGCGACTTCGCCGCAGGATCGGTGCTGCCGCTGCTGCGCCGGCTGCCCGGCATCGGCAAGGCCGAGCCGTACGGCGCGGAGTACGCGCTGCGCATCTGGTTCGATCCCGACAAGCTGAACGCCTACAACCTCACCACCGCTGACGTTGAAGCCGCGATCCGCGCCCGCAACGGCAACGTGACGCCGGGCCAGCTGGGCGCCGCGCCCGCGGTACCGGGACAGCCGTTCCAGGCGGTGGTGCGACCGCCCGCGCCGATGAGCGATCCGCGGGCCTTCGAGCGCATCGTGGTGCGCGCCGCGGCCGACGGCTCGGCGGTGCTGCTGCGCGACGTGGCCCGGGTGGAACTGGCGGCCAGCGACTATCGCTACGGCTCGACGCTGAACACGCGCAACGCCGCCTCGATCGGCCTGAAACTGGCCGACGGTGCCAACGTGCTGCAGACCTCGCGCACCGTGCGAGCGGCGCTGGACGAAGCCAGCCGCGGCTTCCCGGGCGACGTGCGCTACGAGATCTCGTATGACGGCGCCGCCTTCGTGCAGGCATCGATCTCGCGCGTGCTGCTGACGCTGATGGAAGCCACGGTGCTGGTGTTCCTGATCCTGTACCTGTTCCTCGGCAACCTGCGCGCGACGCTGATCCCGTGCATCGTGGTGCCGGTGTCGCTGCTGGGCACGGTCGCGTGCCTGTACGCGCTGGGCCTGTCGCTGAACGTGATCACGCTGTTCGGCGTGGTGCTGGCGATCGGCATCCTGGTCGACGACGCCATCGTCGTGGTCGAGAACGTCGAGCGCATCATGCGCACCGACGGCGTCAACGCCATGCAGGCCGCGGCGCGCTCGATGCGCGAAGTCTCCGGCGCGCTGGTGGCGGTGACGCTGGTGCTGTGCGCGGTGTTCGTGCCGATGGCGTTCTTCGGCAGCGCGGTGGGCGTGATCTACCGGCATTTCGCCGTGACGCTGGCGGTGTCGATCGCGTTCTCGCTGTTCTTTGCACTGACGCTGGCGCCGGCGATGTGTGCCAGCCTGCTGCGCCACAGCGCGGCGCCCGCGCGCGGGCCGCTGGCGTGGTTCGATGCGCGCTTCGCCACCTTCACCGAACGCTACGCGGGCTGGGTCAGCGCGCTGCAGCGTCGCCGCATGCGCTGGCTGGCGGTGTACCTGGCGCTGACGCTGGCGTGTGGCTATGCGTTGTGGAAGATGCCGAGCGGCTTCCTGCCCGAGGAAGACACCGGCGAGATCGTGGTCGACGTCGAACTGCCGGCCGGCAGCACGCAAGCCGATACGCGCCGGCTGGTGGCATCGCTGGAGCAATGGATGCAGCAGCAGCGCTTCCCGGTGCATTCCACGTTTGCCGTGCTGGGCTGGTCCAGCGGCGGCAGCGGCGAGCAGCGCGCCAGCCTCTTCATCAGCCTGACCGACTGGAAGGTGCGCGGACGCAAGGACAATGCGCACGCGGTGCTGGCGCGGCTGTCGGCCGGGCTGGAAGCGTGGCCCGGCCGTGGCGCGGCGCAACTGTTCGCCTACAACAGCTCGGCGCTGCCGGAACTGGGCAGCATCGGCGGTCTCGACATGCGCCTGGTCGCACGCCAGCCGGTCGGCCGCGATGCGCTGTTCGCCGCGCGCGACAAGCTGATCGAGCGCGCCAAGTCCGACCCGGTGCTGGGCGAAGTGCGCGCCACCACCGGCCAGCCGGCGCCCGCGCTTGACCTGAAGATCGACTACCGCAAGGCGGAGAGTTTCGGTGTCGACGCCGAGGCGATCCACCATACGCTGTCGGCCACACTGGGCTCGCGCTATATCGACGAGGTCGCGCGCGAGGGCCGCGTGCGCCGCGTGATCCTGCAGGCCGACGCGCCGTTCCGCATGCATCCGGAGCAGTTGGCGCGCGTGCACGTGCGCAATGCCCAGGGCGCGATGGTGTCGCTGGCGGCGTTTGCCTCGCTCGAATGGGGGAATGGCGAGGTCACGCTGGAGCGCTTCGACGGCTTCAGCTCGGTGCGCATCAATGCCGAGGTCGCGCCGGGCCACACCACCGGTGCAGCGATGGCGCGGCTGACGGAACTGGTGCGCGGGCTCGGGCCAGAGTACGACGTGCGCTGGACCGGCCGTGCCTTTGAGCAGCAGCAGACCGGCACGCAGGCGCCATGGCTGTTCGCGCTGTCGCTGCTGTTTATCTTCCTGTGCCTGGTGGCGCTGTACGAGAGCTGGACGCTGCCGCTAGCGGTGATCGCGATCGTGCCGACCGGCCTGATGGGTGCCGCCGCGGCGATCTGGCTGCGCGGCATGCCCAATGATGTTTACTTCAAGGTGGGCGTGGTGGTGATCATGGGGCTGGCCGCCAAGAACGCGATCCTGATTGTCGAGTACGCCGAGCAACTGCGGCGCGAGGGCGAAACCAGCGTGGCCAGCGTGGTGGAGGCTGCCGGGCGCGCGGCACGCCAGCGCCTGCGGCCAGTGGTGATGACCTCGCTCGCATTCGTGCTGGGCGTGGTGCCGCTGGCTATCAGCACCGGTCCCGGCGCCGGCGCGCAGCAGGCGGTCGGCACCGGCGTGCTGGGCGGTATGCTGGGTGCAACGGTGCTGGGTACGCTGGTGGTGCCGCTGCTGTACGCGGCGATCGCACGCAGGCTGCCGAAGGCGCAGCCTGACGAGCAGGACGCCGCTGCCACGCAGCCGCCGGCGGCATGAGACGCGCGCAGGCTATCCCAGCAGTGGGCGTGCAAACAGCACAAACAGCGCAACGGGGAAGGGGAGAAAAACGCCTGCCAGGCGAAGAGAGAAGGAGGAGGAGGTCGGCCGGGCAGGCGGGAGAGAAAACGTGCGGCCACCGTGGTGGCCGCTTCAGGTCGGGTGAGGACCGGAAAGGTCAGGCGTTTGGCTGCGCCGCTCAGACGCGATAGCCGTACAGCGAGCCGTCACCGGTGCGCGAGTTGTCGAGCGCGCGGTCAGCGATATCGCCGCTAAAGGTGTGCGTCCCTTCGCTGAAGGTGTCGAACTTGCCTTGCTTGGAGATCTCGCCGCTGAAGGTATGCGTGCCTTCAGTAAAGGTGTCGAACTTGCCACCCCGGCGCGAGCCTTCCGAGTACACATCGAAGCGGCCGGTGCGGGCGCCATCGGTGTATGTATCGAACTTGCCTTGCTTGGCGCCGTCCGTGTACACGTCGTACTTGCCGGCGCGCAGCGCATCGGCATACACATCAAACTTGCCGACCTTGCTGGTGGCGGGGGCAGCCAACGCCGCAGCGGACGCGGCAACTGCCGCGAACACAAGCGCGCCGCCAAGGATACGTCTGGCGATCATTTCGGGACTCCTTCAACTGATTTCGTCTGTCTTATTTTTGGCCGGGGTGAAACTCCGACCGCCCGGCAATCTATGTTGCGATACGAGCACGGACTGAAGATTAGTCACAGTGCGCGCAAGCAGAAATACCGCTGCGACGAATGGTGCGTTGCGAGTCGTGAAACGACTCGCTTGCGGATGAATGGTGTCCACGGATCGCCATTGGCGCGCACGCGGCGCGGCGTGCGTGTGGCCCGCGCGGCACGCGCTGGCGCGGGGTGCAGCGGCCGCTCAGAGCGTGTACTGGCCGCTGGCTTCCGGCTGGAAAGCGATCTCGCTGATCGTCACCTGCTGCTCGCGGCCGTCCGGGAGCCGGTAGCCGACGGTCTGGCCGGCGCGTGCGCCCAGCAACGCCTGGCCGACCGGCGACAGCACCGACAACCGGCCGGCATCGAAGTCGGCGGCATCGGGGTAGACCAGGGTCCAGTTGCGCGGCGCCGGGTCGCCGGGCAGCGTGCACACCAGGCGTGAGTTCATGGTCACCACGTCAGTCGGAATCTCCTCCGGCGCGACGATAGTGGCGCGCGCCAGCAGGCTGTCGAGCATGTCCTCGAGCTGTGCCGAGCCAGCGCGGCTGGCGATGCGCTCCAGGCGCGTGACGTCGAGTTCAGTCAGGTACAGCGACACGGATTGGGCGGATGTTTTCTTGCTGGCCTTCATGGCGGATCCTCCGGCAGTCATGGATTGGCGCTGCCCGGCCGCATGACAATTGTCAGGCGGCAGGCAGCAGCGCGATCAGGTCTTGGCTTTGCGCAGCAGCGCGGACATCAATGGTGCCGGCGACGGCGTGTCAGTCGTCGGCAAGCATGGAGAGGCTGGCTCGGGCCCGGTTCGGCCCGGGCCCCGTGGTGGGAGACAGTCAGGCTGGGAACCGGGCGGATGCAGGCGGTGCGCTGATCCGGCGGGGGGACATGGCGAACGCGGACGCGCGCGGGCGGCCGGTCCGCTGCAGGCGGACAGGCACGGCGGACATCGGCGTCGGGCGATCGTTCATGGTCATGTGGAAAATCTGGGTGTGCGGCGGCATTCAACCGTAAGGCCTGCAGCGTAAGTCATGGCTTACTATGCAAGACGCCGCCTGAGCTCGTGCACCGCTGTGGTGCGGTCACGGTGACAGCCATCGTAGCACAGCGCGCGCCCGCGTACCTCACCCGTTGGCAGCATGCCCGGCATCATGCGCGGGCGCATGGCATTCACAGGCGGCACCGGCGGCGGCCTGCTGCAGGTTCTGCAGGATGCCGCACTCGCTGGCGGGCTGGTGGTGGTGATGGTGGCAGGTTTCGCGCAGTGCGCGCAGCTGTCCTTCCAGCGCCTCCAGCGCCACCCGCTGCGCATGGATCTGCGCGATCTGGCGGTCCAGCAGCGTGTTGATGTCGTCGCAGTCCTGCGACGGGCTGCGCTCGAACTCGCGCAGCCTGCGCACGTCCGACAGGCTCATGCCGAGCGAGCGGCAATGGCGCACAAAATTCAGCTGCACCAGGTGCCCGTCGTCATAGCGCCGGTAGCCGTTGGCCTCGCGCCGCGGGGCGTCGAGCAGCCCCTCGCGTTCGTAATAGCGGATGGTCTCGACATCGCAGCCGCTGGTACGGGAAAGTTCGCCGATACGCATGGTGGAAGTCCTGCTTGGAAGTCGCCAAATCCCTGTAATTGCTCCAGGGTTTTGCCTAGTGTAGGGCAGTCTGCGCAACCTTGCTGCGGCGTGCCGCAACCGGCGCCGGCGTCATGGCGCATCCTGTAGAATCCCTTAACACCTACCGATAAGTCGTCCCCAAGTGCGTTCGCTCCGGCTTCTCCTGCTGGTCATGATGCTGGCCTTCCTGCCCCTTCCGGGCTGGGCAGGCGCGCTCGCGCATGCCGTGGGTACGATCGACGACGGGCTGGTGGCGTCCGCCACCGCACCGGCTGCACGCGCTGCCGACGACATGGCCAGCGATGACGTTCATGCCGAACAGACCATCCCGGCAGATTCTGCGCCTGCGCCAGGATCTCCCGAGCCGCAACCGCAGCCCGGCGCCGACCTTGCCGAGCAGTTGCTGCCGGCATCTCCTCTGCGCCTCGCAGCGTCGGCGGGCCGCGCCGGCCCGCCTCGCTACGCAGGCGCCCCGCTGCCCGAACCCGACCTGCCGCTGCTGCCCCGCCCGCCGCGCGCCTGAGCGTGCGCGGCCGCGGTTGTCCGCGTCCGCCGTTTCCTGCGCGCCGTGCCGAGAGCGCGGCGCGCGCTTGCGGCTTGTCCGCATCCCAGCTGTAGTTGCTCCACTGTTGCTCCACTTCGATTGCACTCGATTGCATTCCACACACACATGAAACGCGTACTGCTTTTCCTGGCGACCAACATCGCCGTCATGATCGTCCTCAGCATTACCGCCAGCGTGCTCGGCGTGAACCGGTTCCTGACCGCCAACGGCCTGAACATGGGCATGTTGCTGGCCTTTGCCGCGCTGATGGGCTTTGGTGGCTCGTTTATCTCGCTGCTGATGTCCAAGACCATCGCCAAGTGGTCTACCGGCGCGCAGGTCATCACCCACCCGAGCACCAGCACCGAGCTGTGGCTGATGCAGACGGTGGAAAAGCTGGCGCAGCGCGCCGGCCTCCCCATGCCGGAGGTGGCGATCTACGACGGCGAGCCCAACGCCTTCGCCACCGGCGCGACCAAGAACAGCTCGCTGGTGGCGGTGTCCACCGGCTTGCTGCAATCGATGTCGCACGAGGAAGTGGAGGCAGTGCTGGCGCACGAGGTGGCACACGTGGCTAACGGCGACATGGTCACGCTGACGCTGATCCAGGGCGTGGTCAACACCTTCGTCATCTTCCTGGCGCGCGTGGTCGGCTATTTTGTCGATTCGATGCTGCGCAAGAACGACGAGGAATCGAGCGGACCTGGCATCGGCTACATGGTGACGGTGATCGTCTGCGAGATCGTGTTCGGCATCCTGGCCAGCATCATCGTGGCGTGGTTCTCGCGCCGGCGCGAATTCCGCGCCGATGCCGGCGCATCGGGCCTGATGGGATCGCCCACGCCGATGGTCTCGGCGTTGCGTCGCCTGGGCGGCCTGGAGCCGGACGGACTGCCGCAGAACATGCAGGCCATGGGTATTGCCGGCGGCAAGTCGTGGATGGCGCTGTTCACCAGCCATCCGCCGATCGAGGAACGCATTGCCGCGCTGCAGTCCGCGCGCTGACGCGAAGCTGGCCTTCGTGCCCGGGGCTAGTCGAAGACCCTGCCGCGCAGCGCCTTGACCTGGCTGCGCTGGCTCTTGCCTTCCAGCCTGCGCTGGCGCGATGCCAGCGTCGGACGCGTTGCCCGCCGCACGCGCGGCGGCGTGGCAACGCTGCGCACCAGCTCATGCAGGCGCCGCACCGCTTCGTCGCGGTTCTGCTCGAGGCTGCGGTATTGCTGCGCCTTGATCACCACCACGCCGTCGCGCGTGACGCGGTGATCGTGCAAGGCCAGCAGGCGTTCCTTGTGGTCAGGCTGCAGCGAGGATGCCCGCACGTCGTAACGCAGGTGCACGGCGTTGGATACCTTGTTGATGTTCTGGCCGCCTGCGCCTTGCGCGCGGATCGCGGTAATCAGGTATTCGTGGTGGGGAATGACTAGCTCGTCGGCCATGGCTGCATCATAGCAAGTCGGTCACGACGTCGGCCCGTGCTAGTGCCATGCGCTAGTGCCACGCATACGCCAGGCCGATGCCATAGGTGATCTGGTTGCGCGTGCCTCGCTGCGTGACGATGGGGCTGTCGGCCGCGTCGCCGGTCAGCCGCTGTACGTAGAGCATCGCACCGCCATACCAGTGCTTGTCGAACTGGTAGATCATCGCCAGCCAGCCGGTAAGCTGCTCCAGCCCGCCGCCGGGGCTGTAGGTGGGCAGGCCGCTGGCCGCCGAGCCTGCCGGCGTTACGCCGAAGTAGGTACGGTTGAAGCTGCCGCTGACCCAGGTCGCGCCGAGTCCCATCCCCGCATAGGCGCGCCGGTGCAGCGGCATCCAGAAAGTACCGGTGGCGGTGACGCGGCTGCCGCCGTAGACGATGCCGCCATTGGTCATCACGTTGATGCCGCCGCGCAGCCGCCATGGGATGCGGCCGGGGTTCAGGTATTCGTAGCCGATGTACCCGCCCGCCTCCACCGTTGTGTCGATCTCGGGCAACTGCGCCACCATCGCATCGTCGACGTTATTGCGGCCCAGCCGCAGCCCCACCGCCGGACCCCACTGGAAACCCGTCAGCCCGCCGAAATTGAACTGCGCATACGGCCCATACCACTCCAGCAGCCGTCCGCCCGGGGTCACGTAGCGCACGCCGGGCACTACGCCGATCATGCGGTCCTTTCCGCCTGCGAATTCGGTGGTGGAACCGACGCCGAGGCCGACCATGTTTGGCAGCGATCCTGGCAGGCTTACCGGTGCGGCCTCTCCAGAGTACGCGGTCACGGCCAGCGCAATGCCGGCTAACGCGCCGCGCAGCCGGCGCAGCAGGCTTGTCGAGATAACCATGGCAGGGCATTGGAGGACAGGGGGGTTGGGTGAATCTATCAGCACGGCCGTGGCGCAAAGTGGCGTGACCTAATGAAACTTTTCACATCGCGAATTAAGTGAGCTTCGATACCCACCTTACAAGTGCCGATATCAGCATCCAATTGCCCCAATAATTTCTTGTTTCGCAATGACGTATCGACGTCTCTTGTCTTTTATTCCGGATGACGCATGATGAGATCAGCGTTCGCTGAACTCCACGCCCACGAACCCGATCGCGAATGCGGTAGGCTGCATGCACGGATTCAGGAACCCCCCTGGAGTCATTCATGCGCCCGCGCCTTTCCGCACTGCTCGACCGCCTCTGGGAGCAGGCAGTCCGCACGCCGCAACGCTTCGTGGTGCTGTCCTTTACTGTCGCTTCCGGGCTGCTGCTGGTAATTTCCGCATACGGCCTGGTGGTGCTGCGCGATTATGAAGTGCAGGCCCTGCAGCAAACCCAGCAACTGCAAGTGGCCGGCATCAGCTCGGTGCTGTACGTGGAGTCCGAGCGGCTGCGCAGCGTCCGCAATTTCGCCGAGCACCTGATCCGCCTGCAGATGGGGCCGCACGCGGTTGAAACCGACCCGCCGCTGCAAGCCGCCTACGCGCACCGCAACGATGACCTGTGGCAGTTGCCAGCACCAGAAGGTGATGCGGTGCTGCTCGGCGCCGGCCCCCGGATGCTGGAAGGCATGGAAAGCTTTACCCGCCGCGATGAAGACCTGCTGCCCGGCCTGTACGTGGCACGCGGCCTCAGCCACCTGCTGAGCGCCGAACCGCTCAACCCGCTGGTCACGCGCAAGCTCCTCTATGTCTCCAGCAACGGTTTCTTTGTCGCCTATCCGCCGGTGCCGCCAGCGTCTACTGTTGCCGTACTGCGGCGCGTCGACGATGCAGGCTACATGCGCGAGCACCTGCCGCAAAACAACCCCGATCGCACCCTGCACTGGAAGATGGTGCCGGCTGCCGATGGCAGCGGCGACATGTACCTGACGCTGAGCCTGCCGGTCTACCTGCACGCGCAGTTCCGCGGCGTGGCGATTTCCGGCATTTCGCAGCGCAGCCTGGACGCCTACCTGGTCAACACCACACGCAACGGCGTGCGCAGCTTCCTGATCGATATCGACGGCCACCTGATCGGCGCCAGCACGCGCGACGTCAAGAGTCTCGAGAAATTTGCCACGGTCGTGCCATCCGCCTGGCGCGAAGCCACGCCCCAGGAGATGTTCAGTCGCGGATCCGGCACGCTGCAACGTGGCGACGGCAGCCGCCTTATGTTCCAGCGCATCGGCAGCACCAACCTGATGCTGGTGGACTACTTCTCCGCCACGGACCTGCTGCTGCGCACGGCCTCGCACTTGAGCGCGGTGCTGGCGGCCAGCGCGCTGTCGCTGGCGGTGCTGCTGTGGGTTACGCTGCAGGGCTTCCGCAAGCTGTTCTCGCACTACCTGGCCCGCGGCGAAGCGCTGCGCGAACTGGCCGAGACCGACGCGCTGACCGGCCTTGCCAACCGCCGCGTGTTCGAGGCGCGTTTTGCCATCGAGCACAACCGTAGCCTGCGCGAAAACACGCCGATTTCGATGCTGATGATCGATATCGACCGCTTCAAGCGCATCAACGACCACTGGGGCCACGCCAGCGGCGACCGCGTGCTGAAGAAGCTCGCTGACGTGGTGCGCGCGGCCGTGCGGGCCATCGACGTGCCGGCGCGAATCGGCGGCGAGGAATTCGCCGTACTGCTGCCGAGTACGAGCATCGAGGAAGCAACCGAGGCCGCTGAGCGGCTGCGCATGATCCTGAGCCAGACAGTATGCGAGCCGGCCGCCGATGCGGCCGACATGGGCGATATCCAGTTCACGGTTTCCATCGGCGTGTCGGATCTCGGCACCGACGGCACCGACAACCTCGACACCATGCTGATGGTGGCGGACCGACGTCTCTACGCCGCCAAGAATGCGGGCCGCAACCGGGTAGTCAGCGACGACCGGGTGCCGGAGCCGGTGGGCGACAGCGTGCCCGCCCCTGCGCCGACAGCCTGAGCATCGGCGGAAAGCGCCTGTTCTTCTTCTTCGCGGAAAAGCGGGAATCCGGATGGGATTGGCGCGCCCGGCTGGGATCGAACCAGCAACCCCTGCCTTCGGAGGGCAGTATTTCCGCAGACGCCTCAAAAGGGCAACAGCCGCTGCACAGCGCTTTGTATTTGGTCTGGCGCAAGATGCGCGTATCGCTCTGTTACCGTCACCGATGAGTGCCCCAGTAGGTCTCTAACCACCCCCAACGGCACACCAGCCATGACCAGCCAACTCGCACAGGTGTGCCGCATATCGTGGATCCGGAAGTTCTCAATCCCCGCCCTCTCGCAAGCCGCCGCAAATCCCGTCTGAAACGTTGTGATCCTTCGGCCGCCATCCCGGCCGAACACCCAAGGATTGCCTGGTGCGTGCTTGTGCCCCCAGCCACTCAAGACTGCCAACGCATCCAACGCCGCATCGTTGAGCGGCACGGATCTGCGCTTGCCTGACTTCGTATCCCCTGAGTCCAACAGGAACAGCCCACGATGCCGGTCCACGCGTGACCAGGTTAGCTTCAACAGCTCGGACTTGCGAGCGCCCGTGTTGAGCGCGAGCCGGATGAAGCAAGGCAGATGCGGCCATCGCGCATACAACTCGGCAGCCTCCACCAGCCGGCCAGCTTCTGCTTGCGTGATCCAGCGTACCCGGCCTTCCGAATTCTCCAGGCCCAGACGCTGCACGGGGTTGCCAATGTCCGGTCGATCATGCTCCAGCCGAACGAAATTCAGGGCCGCGGAAAAGAATCTCAGCTCACGCCCTATGGTGGATTGCTTAACGCCTTCAGCCTGTCGCCGCGCAATGTACGACCGCACGTCCGCACGCTTCAACTCAGTCACCGACCTACCGCCGAAGTGGGGTTGCAAGCGCTGCAGCGAATACCGATCCCGCTGCTTACTCCGATGGTTCGACCCTGCCAAATAAATGCCTACCACGTCCTCAAAAAGCATCGACCCCTGCATGTTATTGTTACGCCACCAGTAACAAAATGGCGGCAATATGCGATCTATCGTACACGCGTGGGGATTGACAGTCATCGTCTTGGCCAGCACCTTGACTAACCCAGCGGACGCCGCCAAGTGCCGCAACGGCAAGGGCATCCTGTACACCCAGGAGCAACACTGCCCATCCGGCTACACGGACATCACTGCCAGCATGGGCGGCAACGTCTCGACTTACTCGGCACCGACGCCGACCACCCATACAAGCCGCGTAGCCACAGTAGACGCGACACGAACCGTGCCGTCCTCGCCAGCTCGGTGCCAGCGACTGCAGGTGGACCGCAATATGTTGGGCGACCAACTGCGGCGCACAGGTTGGAAGCTGGAGCAGGACAATGTGCGTGCACAGCTGATGCAGATTGAAGAGGAAATGGCGGCCCGCGGCTGTTGAAAAGCCCGGCTTGCAGGGGGGTGGCTGGCCTGCAGGCCACGAGCTCGAGCTGGGCGCTCCTGGTCGTACCCGCTACTCGGTCCCGCGGGCCGCACTAGCCGTGCGACAACGACCCAGAGGGTTACTTCCCCCTTCTGGAAACCTTTCGGTCCTGCTATAGCGCGGACACTCCTAACGCTAGTCGCCGCTAGCGCAGCCACTCCGGCCCATTCTTGACCCGGATGCCCCGAGCGGCGATGTTCTCACCGCGCGCCCTGGCTGCCTTCACCTCGCGCCGGTCAGCCCACCAAGCCCAGGCAAACAGGAACGGCACCGATACCAGGAACAGCAGGCCGAACAACAGCACCAGGTCAGCCGCCGTTTCCAGCACGACAGGTAGCCAGCCAGCTACCCATTCCTGCGCGCGCTCACCGTACGGATACAGTGGCGCCAGCAACGATTTCGATCCCATCACTTTTCCCCTTTTTTTCGTTACGCCTTTTCGTTACGATCTTGCGCCGCGCGCTTCTTGGCGTTGCGGATCATCCTGGACGTGGAGTCGCCGGTAATGGCGTCTTGGAACGCTGCGCGCATCTCGTCGGTCGTCGCAGCACTGCAGTTAAAGCGCTTCCACCCGTCCAGGTCGAACAGCTCACTGCGCTTGCGCCAGTCCCGAGCGGAGCGAACACGCTTCACCACCTGGAGCATGAAATCGAAGTCAACAGGATTTCCGTTATTCGTTACGGATTTTGCGGCGCCCTTCTTTGCAGCCGCCAACGCCTCATCACGCTCGGCCACGAGATGGACGAACTGCTGGTTCAACTCGACAACTTCAGCTTGCAAGGCAGCATTGGCCGCGAACGCCGTGGTGCGCTCTTGCTCGGCCAGCTCCAACTGACGACGCACCGCGACCAGCTCGTCGTGAACTTCCACCAGGTGATCATTCTCCCGGTCCCGAGCGTTCACATAACCGTTGAGCTCGTCGATGGTCTCATGTGCCTCCGCCAGCTCGGCCTTGGTGGCGTCCAGCTCAGCGCGCAGCTCCGCACTCTCAGCGATCAACTGACTAATCTCGCCTTCAGCAAGCTCAAGCGACGCCGGCACGTTTTTCGTTACCGTAACGGATTGACGATGACGCGCGCGGTAGGCCGCCTGGCGCTGCGCATTGGTCATTGCATCCGGCTTCCGCGGACGGCCCCGTCCACGCTTGACTTCCACATCCAACTCACCTGTCCGATTATCCGTTACGTCACGCATATTCGACTCCCGTTTCGATGATTCTATTTTACGTTACTAGTAACGAATATTCAATTATTGTTACACTTTCGTCGTAACGAAAATTAGCATCACCGGTCAGCCAGATCACCCGCAGGCCACGCCGAGGCCCGTACCACCACGCAGGCGCCCCATCCAGCCGCAATCCCTGCCCGTAGATCCGCATCACACCATCCGCATGTATTCGCGCCACTGGTCGAACGTGATCGTGCCCTGGCGCTGCAGCTCGGTGAGCCGGCGACGCTCGGCCATCTTGGCCTTGATGCCCCGCACCTTCTGCGGCCCGAGACGCCCCACCGTGTACCAAGGTGGCAGGTAGCTGTACGGCGCCTGGTCATCCCGCTGCTCGAACACCTGGCGCGTGTCATAGGCATCGAACAGGTCATTGGCCCGATAGAACCAGCGTTCCGAAACCAAGGAGTTGTAGTCCGTGCCGTACTTGACGATCGCCATGTGCAGGCGCGGCAGGCGCGGCTTCCACTTCCCCAGCGTCACGGTCTCGACCAGGCGCGACACGAAGGGGATAGCGAGACGATCCAGGCGACGACACGTGACCAGGTACTCGACCAGGGCATCGCGCACCTGGCGATCGGCCTGCGACTCATGCTGGCAGATGAAGTACACGTCCCAGCCCTTTTTGCGACTGTGGATCAACCAGGTGATCAGTGCCTGCTGCTTAGGGTCCTGCCAGTTGCGCGCATTGAGCAGCGCGGCCAGCTCGTCCAGCACGATGATCCCGTTCTTGGTCTCGTCGTAGCTTTCGTTGCCACGCCCAATGCAGTCGAGATCCGGCACGCTGGGCTTGTCGGGCAACCGAATCACCCGACTCTGCCTGGCGTCCTTGTTCAGCAGCTTGTCCAGGTGCAGATCGAGGTTCGTGGCCACACGACGCCCCTCGATAATGGCATCGCGGATGCGACCCACGGCGCAGAGGCTTTTGCCGGAACCGAGGCGCCCCGTGATCATGTAGATCGCCATGGTCAGCCCCCCATCACCAGCTTGACGTTCTGCGCATTCCAGCGATACAGGAACACGGCCGCATCGGTGGCGAAAATCGCCGCCAGGCACACGTTCAACGTGTCGGCGGCGCATAGGTACAGCCCCACTTCGAGACCCGCGCCAAGGCCCGCAGGAAAGGCGCTAAGCACGCCATTGATCGCGGTCGCAGCGCCAGCGATCAGCGCGGTGGTCAGCGTCGCAAAGGTCGCCACGGCAGCCAGGCCAAACGCCACCTTCTCACTGAAAAACTTCACCAGGAACGATGCGAAGCCACCGAACAGGCCCGCCATCAAGGATGCAAGCAACGGCATAACACCTCCTATGCGTTCGCGCTGGACACGCGGTTATAGATGTAGATCGCAGCCAAGGCACCCCACAGCCAGCCCAGCAGCGTACGGATGAAGCCGAGGCGCTCGCACAGATCGACGGTCCCGTCGAATTCCTTCCACTTGAAAAACTGGATCGGCTGGCAGCTTCCACCAGGCAGAAGGGTCGGCACCGACAAAGCGAAGCTGGTCACCTTGGCCGCGTCCTGCATCTGCGTGATCGCATCCGCTCGAGCCTGCGCCAATTCCGAGGTCGACTGCGTGAACTTCCCTTCTGCATTTGGCGTGCCCGTCTCATCGATCAGGCACTTCGGTTTTCCCGGCAAGCCACAGGTATCGATCGACGGGGCCGATGCAGGCGACACGGCCTGCTGCTGGTTCGGAATCGCCACGTTCTGCGGCGGAAATGTCACCGTCGAACTCTGGTTGACAGGATTGCCAGCGCTGTCCGTGCCGGCCCAGGTGCGCGTCTGTGTGGGTGTCACCGTGGCCGGATTTGCAAGCTTGTCCGCACCGGTGTTGGCGTTGATCTGAAAGCCAGGCACCGTGGACACCGTACCGTTGAAAGGCCGCCCCTGTGCATCCGTGCCCGCCCCGGTCGTCGTCTGCGTTGGAAACGTGACTGTGTTCCCGCTGGGAAAAGTCGGCGTGCCCGGTGTACCGCCGCCAATCAACTTATCCCGATCCTCAGTTCCTGCCGCATCCCAAACTTTTGGAAGCGCGGTCGCTGCCTGCGCCGCGGTCGCCAACTGCGTGTCATCCGCTGTTCCGAGCTGCGTCGATACGCATACCGACCCACTTTTGACATAGCCAGTCTGGCAATTTGGAGAACGGTTTGCCTGCCGTCCGCTCGAATAGATGAACTGGCCGTTGTTTGCTCCATCGTAATAGCAGTAGTAGACCGACGCTGCCGCGCTATTCGATGGATCAACGGCCTTCAGCGTCCTACCGAACGTCACCGATTCCGCATCGCAAACGGCCTGAGGATTGTTTGCATACGTGCCCGTAAAACTGGATTGCCACGTGAACCCCTGCGAGCCATCGGTAGGCTTCACAGGAGCCTTGAAGGTGTTGGTCGCTGCGTCATATACCGCGTCCGAACCCAGCGCCACAGCCAGCGCCAGCATTGCCCCGGTAAGCGGCCCCTTAGCCGCAGCCTGCCGCAGCATGTTTGCTGCGATAGGCCCTACCACCGCCGCCGCTGTCGTCACCGTGCGCCCAATCGGCGTGACCTTCGTGACCCCATACCATGCAGCAGTCAAGGCAAAGGTCGACGCGATAGCCAAGGCGCCATTTTGCACCGTCGCGCTATCCGGACCGGATTTAGCGACGCCCCACGAGAGGCCGTCCGCCGTCAGCGTCTGCGCCTGTGCTTCTCGCACCGGCATCAGCAGCGAAAACAAAAGAGCCAGCGTGATAGCAGCTGGCCCGAGAAACAGATCAACGGTACTCCGGGTTGACACAAAACGCGATACCGTTGCCAGTGCACGCGAGACGCTCATATTGCGGATCCCATCTAGGGTTGATACAGGCGGTGAGGGAGACCCCCACCGCCACACACAACATGGCGGTGAGGAACCGCATTAGGTCGCCTTGTTGTACAGCTTCTTGGCGAGCTTGAAGACCACCAGACCACCCCAGACGGCCACGGCCAGCGTGATCGCGTAGCCGATCAGGGTGCCGAAGTCCGAAGCGGCGCCCGTGAAGATGGCCTGGAAGGCCGAAGCGTTGGTGGACGCTTGCGCGTTGGCGGCACCGGCAGCAGCAAACATTGCGACGGCAGCGGCCAGCTTGGGATTGATGCTCTTAACCATGTTGATGAGTTTCATGTGATTTCTCCTATGGGCCGTCGAAAGACCCTGACCAGGTGACCCAGCCCGATCAGAGCATGTCCAGAAATTTCCGGACGCTAAGAAACAGAACACCTGCGACGTACCCGGTCGCCCAGGCACCTGCGCAGTACGCGGCAGCAATGACCAGCTCGTCCGTCGTGAATGTCATCGCTGCTGCCCCCCGATGAAGCCCAAGGCGAAGCACACGACCACCAGCCCCGCGTAGATCAGATATGAGCCGTCCATTTTTTCCCCAACAAACAAGCAGCCCCGTTCCAACGAACCAGGCGCGCCCGCTACGCCCCCGCCAGCCGTGCTGCGCGCGACCGGCGTGGGCTACGCGACCATGCCTTAGACAGCAGACCCGCCCTGGTCAAAGCCATGCGCTTCCAACTCCCACTCCAGATCCTCTTCCCAGCGGTCAAGCTTGTCCTGCGCCCTGTCCCGCTCCTCTTCCCGATAGGCCATGCGATCCGAAATCTGCATCTGCCGATTGAACAGATCATCGAGATCGCGCGACGACGATGAGGGCAGCATGTCCCCGCTATCGCGATCAGCAAGGACCTCTTCGAGATAGTCATACGCCACGCCCAGGTAGCGAAGCACTTCGCCCAGGTGCTCGACCTCCTCTTCGAGGCGCTCCTTGTCTTCGTCCCAGTGCGCGCGCAGCTCCTCGGCGGTCTCAAACATGGCGATTGCCCCGCGTGAACAGCGCCAGCATCAGGCCCACCAGAAGCAGGCCGATGGCAACCAGGCGCACGGTCAGAAGAAAAGTGGCCGGCTCGAGTCCAATCGACCAGAGCAAGGGGTAGACCGGTCCCCGGTCAGCGACCAGGGAGAGCAGGCCGAAAAAGATCGAGAGGTAGACGCAGACCATCACAGGCCCACAGCTCCTATTGCTCGATGGCGTCAAGCGTCATGTCCACCGGCACCACGGTTACCAGTTCGCCCGTGTCCTTGTCCTTGAACTGGTATGCCTTGCGCTGGAAGCCCCCGAGCGTGCACAGCACTGTGACTTCATCTCCCCGCTCGCCCAGCTTCGACTTGCCGCGTACCTCGACCACCTGGGGACGGCTGTACTGATCCGGCGCCGGAGTCGTAATGCGCGTGTAACGCACACCATCGAAGCTGCGTTGGGCCTCGACACGCCCACGCACGACCACCTGCATGGGCTTGATCTGCGAGGGAAGCGAACGAACCGTGTTTTCTGCTGCTGTTGACATGTCGAACTCCTTAAGCGGCTAAGCGCAACGTTTCCCGGCTCACCTGGTATTCCTCGCGGTTGCGTGCCGGGAGTTGGCACAACCGGGGGTCCGTCCTCACTGGACTAAAATCGTGCGGCAGCACCGCGTTATTCGCGATCACCTGTACATCCGTGCCGCGCCAGGACACGCCGGCGTCCTCCAGCTGCTTGCGGCAGCGGTAGAACGTGGCCTTGGCGAAGTGTTCGCGCGTGACCTCATCGCCGAGGGTGGTCAGCGACCCCCAGAAGCCGTACAGGCGCATGCCGAGCGTGTCACCGTAGACACCCTTCAACCGGTGCAGGACCGCCCTGCTCTCTCTCACCGTGGTCATGGCCTGTTTCCCCTCTCGCAACAGCTTCTCGATCTCGGTGTCAAAGACGCCCTCCAGGTAGGCGTCAGTCACCTCGTCCACTCTCGGATGCCTTCCAAAGTCGTACTGCAGCTTGTCGCTGTGAATCTCGACCTCCGCGCGCAACCGTCTGTCAGCCAGTCGCTGCAGCGCCTCAATCTTGCGTTCCACCCGTGCGCGGTTGTCCTGGTCGTCGCGCCCGTACAGGTGGTTGAACACTTGCTGGAAGAAGCCGCGCAGGCGTCCCCTGTCATGCACCTGGAACTCAGTGCCCTTGTGATAAAACTTGACCGTGGTGGTCTTGCCGGCGAAGTACACCGCCATCGCGTATTTGGCCGCACCCTTCTTTCGCCGCGGGAAGCTGATGAGCTGCAGGCCGTCGAAAAATTCCTTGCAGGCCGCCTTGCTCAGCCGGTACACCGAAGCCACGTCCACCCGATGCACGGTCCACCAGTCGGCAGCCGGGAGATCTGTCTCCAGCAGATCCTCGACCAGGTGCACGAAGTCCCGGCACGCCTGGCGGAAATCGGTCGGCCCGCCATAAACGTTGTGGCCATGGATGATCTTGTGCACCGACGCCTCAATGAGGATGTACGGGTCGCAGGGCACGAGCTCGGGGCGCCCATTCTTGTTGACCACCCATTCCTCGTTCTTCGGGATCACCGAGATCCGCGAATCCCAAGAGCCGAGCAGCTCGCCGGTGAACAATTCGTACAGGATTTCCCCGCTGGCGCAGTCCATCCCGGAACGCAGCAGGCACTGTCGCTTGATGCGCTCGACCACGCTGTTACCCAGATAAGGAGACCGAAGCCGGACCGTGTCATAGGCCATGCTCAGCACCCCGCCCCGAAATCGCTTCGAGTCTCGCCCGTGAGACTGTCAGGCGGTGCTACCACGCCCGCCTGACAAAAAGCAGCCTCGCTGCGCGCGGCCAAAAACTCGTGGTCTACGGCCAGTTGAAGTGCTGCATTGACCTCATCGAGGGACGTGGCGAGTGCCGGCGCCATCGTCTTCACCTTGACCATTCCGCCGGATGCCCGGGCATAAGCAACGGCAACAGCGCGCACGCGGCGCGCTTCCTCTTGCTCCTTGCGGACCAGAACCAGCCATGCGGGCAGTTGCCGACCGGCCGTCGCTGAACGAACGGGAAAGGGACGGCTCATGCGGACACCTTGCCGCGCGGCGCGTCAACGATCGCAGACGCAATCTTGGTGGCCATCCACAGGCCGACCCATGTACCAACCGCCACCGCAGCCACTACGGCCACTGTGAGGCCCAGCACAGTTGCTAGCGCCATTTCTCGACCCCCTGCCCGGTTTACCCGTTATGATTCGCGTCAGATAACACCCTGCGATACATAGCAACGTGTTATGCGGAATGTCGGGGATAACACACTGCTATGTCAAGGAGCGCACATGAAAACGTCGATGGATTTCTTCAATGAGTTTGTTGAGCGCCATAGCCCGCATGGACAAAAGGCGCTGCAGGACCTGCTCGGAGCGAGCCAGCCTTTGGTCAGCACCTGGAAGAAACGCGGCCGCATGACTACCGCAGCCACGGTCACCGTCGGTGTAGCGCTCGGCTATGACGTGGACTTCTGTACCCAGGTCGCGCTAATCGAAGCCGAACAGAGCGAACGCGGCAAACGTTCCCTGGTGGAGCTATTCGCGAAACGAGCTGGGGGAGTTGTGGCTGGCGTCCTGGTCGCGGTCGTCGGCGCAAATGGCGTGACTACACAAGCAGAAGCACAAGAAGTGGCGCGCCCGGCTGGGATCGAACCAGCAACCCCTGCCTTCGGAGGGCAGTACTCTATCCATTGAGCTACGGGCGCACAGAGACGGTTTTTCAACCGATTTTGCGGGTACAGCGATTGCGACGCGCGAATGCCGCCGCAGGAAAGTCGTATAGCATACCGCGTTTGCCCCGTGCCGTCCATGCGCGCTCGCCGGAGGGGCTGTCAGACGTCTCGCAACCGCCGCTTTCGGCACTGGCGAAGGGTGGAATGGGGCTATAATCGCCAGCTATTTGCGTCAAATCGTGCCCCTCGCGCAGTCGATCAGGATCAAGGCTTTGCGGCTTTGTTTCAGCGACAATCCGGGGCCCGGTCCGGGAGACAGTCCGAAGTGCGCAAATAGCGACAGACCCAAGTCAGGCAATGGCCACAAGGCAGCACGGGCGGACTTCTGTTGGCCCCTTGCGGACCATGTAGCAGTCAGACGAGGGCCAGATAAAGCAAGCCGAGGGTGAGCGGCCAGAAGGTTTCCTGCAAAACTGAGAGTTCTGTATGAGCGACGTCCACAACGAACACCACGAACACGAGTCTCCCATCAAGACACCCAAGCAGCTGATCGCTGTGGTGATCGCGGCTTTCCTGGTACCGATCATCGTGATCGCCCTGCTGGTCAACTTTGTGGGACACGGCTCGACTGAAAGTGCCGGCGCTGTCACCACTGCAGAAGCCGTCAACGACCGCATCAAGCCGGTCGCGTCGCTCGAAATCAAGGACCCCAACGCACCGCGCGTGTTCAAGACCGGTGAACAGGTCTACAAGGAAATCTGCGCGGCCTGCCACGACACGGGCGCTGCGGGTGCGCCCAAGTACGGTACTGCCGGCGACTGGGCCGCGCGCATCGGCCAGGGCTTTGACGGCCTGATGAAGTCGGTGCTGGCCGGCAAGGGCGCAATGCCGCCGCGCGCCGGAAGCACGCCTGACGACTACACCGATTACGAACTGGCCCGCGCCGTGGTCTACATGGCCGACGCCGGTGGCGCCAAATTCCCCGAACCGCCCGCACCGGCTGCCGCGGCACCGACCACCGCCGCTGCGCCCGATGCCGCTGCCGCGCCGGCTGCTGCCGCTGCGCCGGCCGCAACCGCTGCTGCGGCCCCGTCAGCCGCTGCCGCGGCACCGGCTGCTGCGTCGGCCGACGTCGGCAAGAAGGTCTACGATCAAGTCTGCGCCGCCTGTCACGCCGCCGGCGTGGCCGGGGCGCCCAAATTTGGCGACAAGGCCGCCTGGGCGCCGCGCCTGAAGGAAGGCATGGACGCGGTCCACAACTACGCGCTGAAGGGCAAGGGCGTGATGCCGCCCAAGGGCGGCTACGCTGGCCCGGACGCCGACGTGATCGCCGCGTCGAACTACATGGCCAACGCCGCCAAGTAAGACGCGCCTGCCCTGCAAGCAAAAACGCCCGCGAAATTCGCGGGCGTTTTTTTAGGCCTGGCGCATCGCTGCAGTTACACCACGCGCGAGTAGCGCGCCCGCGGCACGATGCGGATCGGTTGCGCGCCGTCGTTGGCGGCCTGGGGCGTGCCTTGGCTTTCGGGCCCGGCGAGCGCGGCGCGGGCGGCATCGTCGCGCAGGTAACGGTCGAACACCATCGCCACGCGCCGTACCAGCAGCCGGCCCAGCGGCGTGACCGTAATGCGGGCGGGCTCGACCTGCACCAGGCCATCGACTGCCAGGGTGGCAAGTTCGACCAGTTCCGGCGCGAAGTCGGTGCGGAAATCGATGCCGTGGCGCTGCTCCAGCGCCGGGATATCCAGCACGCCGTTGCACATCAGCGCGCCGATCAGTTCGCGCCGCAGATGATCGTCTGCAGTCATCGCCACGCCGCGAACAAGCGGCAGGCGGCCGTGGTCGAGCGCGGAGTAATACTCGTCCAGCGTGCGGGCGTTCTGCACGTAGCGTCCCGCCACCGCGCCAATCGCCGAGATGCCGAGGCCGAGCTGGTCGTAGCCGGCGTGCGTGGAGTAGCCCTGGAAGTTACGCTGCAGCCGGCCTTCGCGCTGCGCCACGGCGAGGTCGTCGTCGGGCAGCGCGAAGTGGTCCATGCCAATGTAGACGTAACCCTCGGCGGTCAGGCGTTCGATGGTCGAAACCAGGATGTCGAGCTTCTCGCCGGCCGGCGGCAGCGCGCTTTCGTCGATGCGGCGCTGCGGCTTGAACACATGCGGCAGGTGCGCATAGCTGTAGACCGAAAGGCGGTCGGGCCGCAGCGCCAGCACCTGGTCGATGGTGCGGCCAAAGCGAGCGGCCGTCTGGTGCGGCAGGCCGTAGATCAGATCGAGGCTGACTGAGCGGAAGCCCAGCCGGCGCGAGGCGTCGACCACGGCACGGGTTTCGTCGTACGACTGGATCCGGTGGATGGCCTGCTGCACCTCGGGATCGAAGTCCTGCACGCCCAGGCTGACGCGGTTGAAGCCCAGTTCGGCCAGCAGTGCCATGCGGGTGTCATCGACGCGGCGCGGATCAATCTCGATCGAGTGCTCGCCATCGGGCGGCAGTTCGAAATGCTCGTGCAGCAGCGCCATCACGCGGCGCATTTCGTCGGGATCCAGGAAAGTCGGCGTGCCGCCGCCCCAGTGCGACTGGAGCACACGTCGGCGCGTGCCGAGCTGCGCGGCCAGCAGCGCCATCTCGCGGCCCAGGTACGTGACGTAGCGGGCGCTGCGGCCATGGTCGCGCGTGATGATCTTGTTGCAGCCGCAGTAGTAGCAGATGTTCTCGCAGAACGGGATATGCAGGTACAGCGACAACGGCGCGAGAGCATCGGCACGGCAGGCGGCCAGGGCGTCGTGGTACAGCGACAGGTCCGGGCCGTTCTTGAAGCGGTCGGCGGTCGGGTAGGAGGTGTAGCGCGGGCCGTTGCCGTCGATGCGGCCGGCAAGCGCGCGAAAGTCCGACAGCGCGTGGCGGTCGGGCGCAGGGATAGTCATGGCAAGCGGATTCATGGGGGGCGCGGGGGAACGGTTTTTGACAGCTCATGCTAGGACCGCTCGCCGCGCGTTGCGTTGATCACGGTCAAGCGCGGCCCTGGCACCTCAGGGGCGCGTGGGCGCCACGCGTCACACGGTGGTCACACGGCGGTCATACGGCGGTCATACGTGGCGGATACGCTGCGCGCCGGCGCGACTTGCGCCCCTTTCCTACTGTGCGATGCCGATCCCGGACTTCCTGCCCCCGACCTCCCTGCCGTACCTACTGCTGCGCCGACGCCTGCTTGCGGCCGGCGCAGCGGCCCTGGCGCTGCCCGCTGCCCCGCTGCTGGCTCAGTCGTCCGCGCGCCGCACCGTGGTGGTCGGCCACCTGATCGACCGCGGCAATGCGCAAGCCGACCTGGCGCGCGACTACCTGGCTGGCGCCAAAGTTCTGTTCGACGCGGCCAATGCTACCAATGGCCCGGTACGGATCGTCCACGTGGTGCGCGACGCCGATCCCGATCCACGCCGCGCGCTGGCACAGGCGGTGGCACTGGCCGACAGCGAGCGCGCCGAACTGTTGTTCGGCGCCGGCGACCGCATCCTGCCGACGCTGGCGTCATCGGCCGAACTGGTCCGGCGCGGCGTGCAGATTGTCGCGCCGCTGTCGGGCCTGGCGTTGGCGGGGGACAACGTCTGGTTCACCCGCGCCGACTACCAGGCCGAACTCGACGCTGCGGTGCGGCAGTTGCGCAGCTATGGCCTGAGCGCGATCGCGCTGGCGGTGGCGCCGGACTTCGCCACGCCGTCGCTGGCCCGGCTGGAGGCGCAGACCGGCACGCGCGCGGTGCTGCTCGATCCCAAAGCCGACCCGGGTGCCGACGCGGCGGCACGGCGCATTGCAGCGGCCCGCCCCGGGGCCGTGATCGTGGCAGGCGATACGCTGGCTTATGCCGGACTGGGCCGAGCGCTGGCGGCGCAGGGCTGGTATGGCTTCCTGGTCGGCCTGTCGTCGGTCAGTGCCACCGCCGCGCGCGAGATCCTCGGCTCTGGCTACACCGGCGGCATGGTGCTGACCCAGATCGCGCCCGGTCCGCAGCAGGCCACGCTGCGCGTGGTCAGGGAGCATGTGGCGCGCATGAAGCAATACCTGGATGAGCCGCCGTCCTCGGCGACGCTGGCCGGCTATATCGGCGCCGCATGGCTGGCGCGGGCGCTGGCAGGTATGCGCGCCGGTGGTGCCGCTGAGCTGCGCCGTGCGCTGCAGAGCCGTGTCGACGTCGGGGACTTTACCCTCGACTTCAGCCACGGCCAGCGCGGCTCGCAGTACGTCACGCTGGCGGTCTCAGGCGCGCGGTAGCGACAGCAACTCGCGGTCCGGCAGCGCACGTTTCGATCCCGCCGGCCATGCCTGCCCCGGCGACGCCCGAGTCGCTCGGCCTGAACCCGGCCCAGGCCAGGCTTTGGCAGGCCGCACGCAGCACCGCGGTGGAGGCGGAAGCGCATGCGCTGGAACTGGGCGCCCGCTTCCTGCGCGAGACCGCCGACGCGACGCCGGACGGCCCGCTGCGGCAGCGCGCCGAAGCCATGGACCGCCTGCACCAGGCGCTCGAACAGGACCGCCGCGCCGTGCGCGAGCGCTGGTTGGCGCTCGACGACAGTCTTGATTCCGTCCAGCGCCTGCGCGGCGCGCCCGATGCCGCGCGCTGGCTTGGATTGCCACCGGGACCGATGATGGCGCCGCCGCCGGGCGCACCGCAGCTGCAGGGACGCTGAGCGCCGCACAAAAAAATTGCCCCCGCACGCTGTCGCGGCGGGGGCCAAATACAGGGAAAAACCAGCGTGACGCCTGGGGGGAGCGGTAAGGCCCGGATAAAGGCCCTGCCGCCGCACAGCCGCACTGCCGTGAAAAGCACAGGCGGCACAACCGTCATGCTAATAACTGAGGCGCACGCGGTCTTGTCGGCCTGGCAGGGTTTTGTATCGGGACTGTACTGAACGTCAGCCAGCTGCCGCCTTGCCGGGGCCGCCGAGCAGCGCCTTGAGCGCGCCAAGCCGGTCCTTGGGGCTCATCGCCGGCGTTTCGTCCTTGGGCGCCGGCGCGTCTTCCAGTTTCATCTCGCCGATAAAGCGCGACGGCTGGCACGAATAGGTCTCGCGCGCACGCTTGCGCTTCTTGCACCAGCTGATCTGCAGGCTGCGCTGCGCGCGGGTGATGCCGACGTACATCAGCCGGCGCTCTTCCTCGATCTTCTCGTCGGTCATGTCGTCGTCTTCGCGGCAGTGGGGCAGGATGCCCTCTTCCACGCCGACCAGGAACACGTGCGGGTATTCCAGCCCCTTGGAGGCGTGCAGCGTCGACAGCCGCACTGCGTCCGGATCTTCCTCGCGGCCTTCGAGCATGCTCATCAGCGCCACGGTCTGCGTCAGTTCCAGCAGGTTCTTGCCTTCGCTGCCGAATCCGTCGGCATTGTCATAGCCGGTGGCTTCCTCGCCCTCGGCCGATT
Source organism: Cupriavidus sp. NPDC089707 (assembly GCF_044748965.1). Taxonomy (NCBI): domain Bacteria; kingdom Pseudomonadati; phylum Pseudomonadota; class Betaproteobacteria; order Burkholderiales; family Burkholderiaceae; genus Cupriavidus; species Cupriavidus sp. NPDC089707. Next base: position 232,442 of record NZ_JBIVHB010000005.1, on the reverse strand, counting down.
CCGGCTTGGTGCCCTTGCGCTTGAGCCATTCGAGGAACTCCAGCGTGTTGGTCCAGCGCGACTGGGCCTGCCGCTCGTCGAAGCTGTCGTAGAGGTAGGCCTCGTAATGGATACCGGCCATCAGGTCGTCAAGCACTTCAGTTGCCGGGTCCTTGGCCGCGCGGTCGGCCAGCCGCACCATTGATTCGCAGAACACGCGCAGCGGCTCCAGCTGGCGCGGCTGCAGCTTGCCCTCGATGCCGCCCATCATCGCCGCTTCGAACAGCGACACCTTGGCCTGCCCGGCGAAGGTGCCCAGCACTTCGAGCGTGGTGTTGCCGACGCCGCGGCGCGGCGTGGTGATCGCGCGGATAAAGGCGGGATCGTCGTCGGGATTGGCGATCAGGCGCAGGTAGGCGCAGATGTCCTTGATCTCGGCCTTGTCGAAGAAGCTCTGGCCGCCCGACAGCACGTAGGGGATGCGCTCGCGCCGCAGGATCTGCTCGAACAGCCGCGCCTGGTGGTTGCCGCGGTACAGGATGGCGTAGTCGCGGAACTGCGCGCGGCGCTCGAACTTGTGCGCCGACAGGCGGAACACCACCGACTCGGCCTCGTGCTCCTCGTCGTTCATCGGGTGGATGGAGATGGGATCGCCCATGCCGTGCTCGCTCCACAGCTTCTTGTCGAACAGCTTGGGATTGTTGGCGATGACCGCGTTGGCCGCTTCCAGGATGCGCACGGTGGAGCGGTAGTTTTGCTCCAGCTTGATCACCTTGAGGTCGGGGAAGTCGGTCTGCAGCCCGCGCAGGTTGTCCAGCGTGGCACCGCGCCAGCCGTAGATGGCCTGGTCGTCGTCGCCCACCGCGGTGAAGGCCGGCGCTCGCAGGTGCGAGCCGCCCGCCAGCAGCTTGAGCAGCTGGTACTGGCAGGCGTTGGTGTCCTGGTATTCGTCGACCAGGAAGTAGCGCAACCGGTTCTGCCACTTGAGCTGTACCGCTTCATTGCGCGCGAACAGTTCCGCGGGCAAACGGATCAGGTCGTCGAAATCCACCGCCTGGTAGGCGTTCAGCGTGGCGACGTAGTTGCGGTAGACCAGCGCGGCCTGGTGCTCGTCGGCATTGGCGGCCTGCGCGATCGCGGCCTCGGGATCGACCATGCCGTTCTTCCACAGCGAGATCGTGCTCTGCACGCCGCGGATCAACTTCTTGTCGGTGGTGCCGAGCTGCTCCTGGATCAGGCCGAAGCAATCGTCCGAATCCATGATCGAGAACTGCGGCTTCAGTCCGACGTGCTCCGCCTCCAGGCGCAGGATCTGCACGCCCAGCGAGTGGAAGGTGCAGACCGTGAGCTGCTTGAGCGGGATGCGCTTGCCCTCGCGCGTGGTCTTGCCTTCCATCAGCTTGCCGATGCGCTCCTGCATCTCCTTGGCCGCCTTGTTGGTGAAGGTGACGGCGGCGATATGGCGCGGCTCGAAACCCTTGTCCTCGATCAGGTGCGCGATCTTCTGCGTGATCACGCGGGTCTTGCCGGAACCCGCCCCGGCCAGCACCAGGCAGGGTCCATCCAGGTAGCGGACGGCTTCGGATTGGGCGGAATTCAGGCCGTGGCTCATGCGAAAGGCGATCGGGAAATGGGGCGAATGCGAGGCGCGCCAGGGGCAGCACAAGCGCCCAGCGGCAAAGCTGTCGATGCTAACACGCTGGCCGCGGCCGGTCAGTCAGCGCGCGCCGCGTCACCGGCCTCCCTTGTGTCACCGGCGTAACACTTCGTAAAGGCCGGAGCCAATCGGAGCGCGCCGGGCTCTAAGTATTATGTCCAGAGCCTGTCCCGGACATGGAATATCCATCACTCGGAGCCCACAATGAAAACCCTGCAGACATTGACCAAGGTGACCCTGATCGGCGCGACGGTCGCGGCATTTGCCGGTTGCGCGGACATGACCCCGAAGCAACGCAATACCGCCATCGGCGCGGGCGCGGGCGCTGTGGGTGGTGCCATCCTGACCGAGGGCAGCGCACTGGGTACGCTGGGTGGCGCGGCCGTTGGCGGCGTGATTGGTAACGTCGTGACCGACGACAAGAAAAAGTAAGTCTCCCGACAGACCCTCGCTTCAATCCTGCTTCAGTCCGCCCCTGGCGGCGGGGCGCAGGAACGGGTACAGCCGCCGGGCGGCCGTCCGGCTTGGTTTGACAAAGGCCGGGGCCTCCCGTACATTGCGCGCATCCGACCGGGAGAGCGCGCAGAACTGCGCCGCCGAAGGGGTATCACCCGAAAACTCTCAGGCACCACGGACCGTTCGGATCGGCATGCAACATGCACACGATGCATGCCGCACTCTGGAGAGCGGCACCCACCATTCATGGCGAGCGTGCCCACCGAAGGGGCGCGCGAGGATGGGGATCCACAGGATCCGCCTCGTAATCTCTCAGGTATCGAGGACAGAGGGGTCATCCGCCGCAGCGGATTGCTTGCCATTTCGGCGTAGCGATCGTTGCGGCGGATGGCCCTTTTTTGTTTTCGCAACCCGACATTGCCCCCGAGGATTCCATGACGCTCCAGGCCACGCCCCTCAACGCCATCCACCGCGCCCTCGGCGCCCGCATGGTCGACTTCGGCGGCTGGGAGATGCCGGTCAACTACGGCTCCCAAATCGAAGAACATAACGCCGTGCGCACCGATGCCGGCATGTTCGACGTGTCGCACATGTGCGTGGTCGATCTCAACGGCGCCAATACCCGCGCCTTCCTGCGCGGCCTGCTGGCCAACAACGTCGACAAGCTGCAGACGCCGGGCAAGGCGCTCTATTCCTGCATGCTCGACGAAAAAGGCGGCGTCATTGACGACCTGATCGTCTATTTTTTTGCCGAGGACCGTTTCCGCCTGGTGGTCAACGCCAGCACCGCGGTCGGCGATATCGACTGGATCCGCGCGCGCAATGACGCCACCGGCAGCGGCGTGACCATCACCCCGCGCCGTGAAGACGTCGCCCCCGCGGGCGTGCAGCCGCTGGCGATCGTCGCGGTGCAAGGGCCCAACGCCCGCGCCAAGGTGTGGAGCACCTTCCCGTCGACCCAACCTTCCGATGCGCTCAAGCCGTTCAACGCTGTCGTGGTCCATGATCCCGCCCTCGGCGAGATCATGGTCGCGCGCACCGGCTACACCGGCGAAGACGGCTTCGAGCTGGTCGTGCCGGCCGCCAGCGTCGCCGGCCTGTGGGAAAAACTGCGTGCCGCGGGCGTGCGCCCGGCCGGCCTGGGTGCGCGCGACACGCTGCGCCTGGAGGCCGGCATGAACCTGTACGGCCAGGACATGGACATCAATACCTCGCCGCTGGACGCCGGCCTGGCCTGGACCGTCGACCTGCAGAGCGAGCGCGACTTCACCGGCAAGGCGGCGCTGGCCGCGGCCGGCTCACGCCAGCAGTTCCTCGGCCTGATCCTGCGTGACAAAGGCGGCGTGCTGCGTGCCCATCAGAAGGTCATCACCCCCGCCGGTGACGGCGAAATCACCAGCGGCACCTTCAGCCCGTCGCTGTCGCAATCGATCGCGTTCGCGCGCCTGCCACAGGGCGTGAACGTGGGCGACACCGTGCAGGTGGAGATCCGCGACCGCAAACTCAACGCGACTGTGGTTAAACTGCCGTTTGTGCGTAATGGCAAGGCACTCGTGAGCTAAGGGAAACACCCGCTCACCCAACGGTCGCCCTCGCCTGCCGGCAGCGTTGCCGGGCAGGCATCACCCAACAAGAAACAGATCTGAATCCGGAGAACCTTCATGAATTTCCCCGCCGACCTCAAATATACCGAGTCGCATGAGTGGGTGCGCGTCGAAGCCGACGGCACGCTCACCATCGGCATCACCGACCACGCACAGGACGCGCTGGGCGACATCGTCTTCCTGGAACTGCCCGAAGTGGGCAAGTCGGTCGGGGCCGGCGACGCGCTGGCAGTGGTGGAATCGGTGAAGGCCGCTTCCGACATCTACGCCCCGGTGGCGGGCGAAGTAATCGCCGTCAACGAGGCCGCCACGGCCGCGCCGGAAAGCGTCAATGCCGACGCCTTCGACGCCTGGCTGTTCAAGCTCAAGCCGGCCAACAGCGACGACGTCAACGGCCTGATGTCGGCTGACGCGTACAAGGCCAGCGTCGGCGCCTGATCGCCCCGGCCCCGTCGATCCTGCACGCGGGATCGACACACAGCATTTGCAGCGCTGCGGCACGGCTGACCACCTGCCGCAGCGCTCCCCACGAGGTTCTTGCCAATGAACGCCCCGCTTCCCATGAATGCCGCCCAAGGTAACCGGCCCACGCTGGCCGAACTGGAGGCGCGCGACGCCTTCGCCGCCCGCCACATCGGCCCCGATACCCCCGAACAGCAGCACATGCTGCAGGTGCTCGGCTACGACAGCCGCGCTGCGCTGATCGATGCCGTCATCCCCGCCGCCATCCGCCGCCGCGACGGCATGCCGATGGGCGAGTTCACCGAGCCGCTGAGCGAGGAAGCCGCACTTGCCAGGCTGCGCGGCCTGGCGCGCAAGAACCGCGTGCTGAAGAGCTTTATCGGCCAGGGCTACTACAACACCGTCACGCCCGCGGTCGTGCTGCGCAATATCTTCGAGAACCCCGCCTGGTACACCGCCTACACGCCCTACCAGCCGGAAATCTCGCAGGGCCGCCTGGAAGCGATGCTGAACTTCCAGCAGATGGTCACCGACCTGACCGGGCTGGATATCGCCAACGCGTCGATGCTCGACGAAGGCACTGCCGCCGCCGAAGCGATGACGCTGCTGCAGCGCGTGAACAAGCACGACTCGAACACCTTCTTCGTCGCCGACGACGTGCTGCCGCAGACGCTGGAAGTGGTACGCACGCGCGCGCTGCCGCTGGGCATCGACGTCAAGGTCGGCCCCGCCGCCGACGCCGCTGCGGCGGGCGCCTTCGGCGTGCTGCTGCAGTACCCGGGCGTGAACGGCGATATCCATGACTACCGCGCCATCGCCGACGCCGTGCACGCCGCCGGCGGCCTGGTGGTGGCTGCCGCCGACCTGCTGGCGCTGACGCTGATCGCGGCGCCGGGCGAATGGGGTGCCGACGTGGCCGTGGGCAACTCGCAGCGCTTCGGCGTGCCGCTGGGCTTTGGCGGCCCGCACGCCGGCTACATGGCGGTAAAGGATGCGTTCAAGCGCTCGATGCCGGGCCGCCTGGTCGGCGTGACCGTCGACGCGCAAGGCAATAAGGCGTATCGCCTGGCATTGCAGACGCGCGAGCAGCATATCCGCCGCGAAAAGGCCACCTCCAACATCTGTACCGCGCAGGTGCTGCTGGCGGTGATGGCATCGATGTACGCCGTGTACCACGGCCCGCAGGGCCTGAAGCGCATCGCGCAGCGTGTGCATCGCCTGGCCGCGACGCTGGCCGCCGGCCTGGAGCAGCTCGGCTTCGCCCGCACCAACGCCACCTTCTTCGACACGCTGACGCTGGAAACCGGCTTCAACACCGAGGCCATCCACGCCGCCGCCACCGCGCGCGGCATCAATCTGCGCCATGCCGGCGCCACGCGCGTCGGCATCTCGCTGGACGAGACCGCCACCCGCGACGACGTGGTTGCGCTGTGGGAAATCTTCACGCAAGGCAAGCCGCTGCCGGCGGGCCTCGATTTCGACAAGCTTGAAGCTGTCACCAATGATGCCTTCCCGGCCGAACTGGCGCGCGCCAGCGAGTACCTGACCCACCCGGTGTTCAATACGCACCACGCCGAGCACGAGATGCTGCGCTACCTGCGCATGCTGGCCGACAAGGACCTGGCGCTGGACCGCACCATGATCCCGCTGGGCTCGTGCACGATGAAGCTGAACGCGACCAGCGAGATGATCCCGGTGACCTGGCCCGAGTTCAGCCAGATCCACCCGTTCGCGCCGCTGGACCAGACCGTGGGCTACCGCGAGATGATCGATCAGCTCGAGGCCATGCTGTGCGCCGCCACCGGCTACGCCGCGGTCAGCCTGCAGCCCAACGCGGGCTCGCAAGGCGAGTACGCGGGCCTGCTGATCATCCATGCGTATCACGCCAGCCGCGGCGAGAGCCACCGCGACATCTGCCTGATCCCGTCGTCGGCGCACGGCACCAACCCGGCGTCGGCGCAGATGGCCGGCATGAAGGTGGTGGTGGTGGCCTGCGACGAGAACGGCAACGTCGACCTGGAAGACCTGGCGAAGAAGGCCGGGCAGCACAGCAAGAACCTGGCGGCGATCATGATCACCTACCCGTCCACGCACGGCGTGTTCGAGCAGGGCGTGCAGCAGATCTGCGAGATCGTGCACAAGCACGGCGGCCAGGTCTATGTCGATGGCGCCAACATGAATGCGATGGTCGGCACCGCCGCACCTGGCCAGTTCGGCGGCGATGTGTCGCACCTGAACCTGCACAAGACCTTCTGCATCCCGCACGGCGGCGGCGGCCCGGGCGTGGGTCCGGTCGCGGTCGGCGCGCACCTGGCAGACTTCCTGCCTAACCAGGACAGCGTCGGCTACCGCCGTGACGACCGCGGCATCGGCGGCGTGTCGGCGGCACCATTCGGCTCGGCCAGCATCCTGCCGATCTCGTGGATGTATATCGCGATGATGGGTTCGGCCGGCCTGACCGCCGCCACCGAGAACGCCATCCTGGCGGCCAACTACGTGGCCAAGCGCCTGGCGCCGTACTACCCGGTGCTGTACACCGGCCAGCACGACCTGGTCGCGCACGAGTGCATCCTGGACGTGCGCCCGCTGCAGAAGGAAACCGGCATCAGCAACGAAGACGTAGCCAAGCGCCTGATGGACTACGGCTTCCACGCGCCGACCATGAGCTTCCCGGTGCCGGGCACGCTGATGATCGAGCCGACCGAAAGCGAGGCGCTGCATGAGCTGGACCGCTTCATCGACGCGATGATCGCGATCCGCCAGGAAATCGGCCGCGTCGCCGACGGTACTTTCGACCTCGAGGACAACCCGCTCAAGCACGCGCCGCACACCGCCGCGGTGGTGACCGCCAACGAGTGGTCCCACAAGTACACGCGCGAGGAAGCCGCTTACCCGGTGGCATCGCTGCGCACGCAGAAGTACTGGCCGCCGGTCGGCCGTGCCGACAACGTGTATGGCGACCGCAACCTGTTCTGCAGCTGCGTGCCGGTCAGCGACTACGTGGTCGACTGACGCACCCCTGGGCCGTGCCATCGCCTCTGCGGTGGCACGGCAGTCGCACTATTCTCAAGATGACGGGCCCGCCAGCCGCGGTGTCCGTTACCGTACTTCGACCGCCTAACAAGAGCCTCTGCAAGGCCATCCCATTGCTGGAGACATTCCGTGGCAGTCAGCGTCTTCGATCTGTTCAAGGTGGGCATCGGCCCGTCGAGCTCGCATACCGTGGGCCCGATGCGCGCGGCCCTGATGTTCGCGCAGGGGCTGGAGCGCGACGGCCTGCTGCCGCAGGTGGCCAGCGTGCGGGTCGAGCTATATGGCTCGCTCGGCGCCACCGGCAAGGGGCACGGCACCGACAAGGGCGTGATCCTCGGCCTGATGGGCGAGGCGCCCGACACCATCGACCCCGACTCCATCGACACAAGGATCGCGGCGTTGCGCAAGACGCGCGAGCTGTCGCTGCTGGGACGCCATCTCGTGCCCTTCGTCGAGAAGGAGCACATCGCGTTCTACCGCCGCGAGGCACTGGCCGAGCATCCCAACGGCATGAAATTCCATGCCTTCGACGCCAGCGGTGCGAGCCTGCGCGAAGCGCGCTACCTGTCGGTCGGCGGAGGCTTCGTGGTCACGGCGGGTGCGCCCAATACCCAGGTGCTTAACGCCGCGCAGCAGCTGCCGCACCCGTTTCGCAGCGGCAAGGACATGCTGCAGATGGCGCAGGCCAGCGGCAAGAGCATTGCGCGGCTGATGCTGGAAAACGAACTGACGTGGCGCAGCGAGCAAGAAGTCATCGACGGCCTGCTGCATATCTGGGACGTGATGCAGGCCTGCGTCGCGCGCGGTTGCCGTACCGATGGCGAACTGCCGGGGCCGTTCAAGGTGAAGCGGCGCGCGCCCGAGCTGTTCCGCAGCCTGACCGAGCGCGCCGAGCGCACACTGTCGGATCCGCTGTCGGTGATGGACTGGGTCAACCTGTACGCCATCGCCGTCAATGAAGAGAATGCGGCGGGCGGCCGTGTGGTGACCGCGCCGACCAACGGCGCTGCCGGCATCATTCCCGCCGTGCTGCATTACTACGACCGCTTCGTGCCCGGAGCGAACAAGCAGGGCGTGGTCGATTTCCTGCTGACCGCGGGCGCGATCGGGCTGCTGTACAAGCTGAATGCGTCGATCTCCGGGGCCGAAGTGGGCTGCCAGGGGGAAGTCGGCGTGGCCTGCTCGATGGCGGCCGGCGCGCTTGCCGCTGTGCTCGGCGGCAGCCCGGCGCAGGTGGAGAACGCGGCCGAGATCGGCATGGAGCACAACCTCGGCCTGACCTGCGATCCCGTCGGCGGCCTGGTGCAGATTCCATGCATCGAGCGCAATGCGATGGCATCGGTCAAGGCGGTCAACGCGGCGCGCATGGCCCTGCGCGGCGACGGCACGCACTACGTATCGCTCGATTCGGTGATCAAGACCATGCGCGAGACCGGCGCCGATATGAAGACAAAGTACAAGGAAACGGCGCGCGGCGGGCTGGCGGTGAATATCGTGGAGTGTTAAACGCGCGGCGGTTTTCCCCCCTCTCCCGCGCGCGGGAGAGGGGTCGGGGGAGAGGGCCGGCGCATGGCAAGCATGTAAGCCTCACTTCGTTGAGACGCTGCCCTCTCCCCCGCCCCTCTCCCAGTGGGAGAGGGGCGAAAACCGACGTACATCGTGCATGGTTTGCGGCGTATCATGGCGGCGTTCCCCGACCGCAGAACAAGAGCGCCCGCCATGCAGACCTTCCACCAGCTCTTTGACGATACCTCGTCCACCTTCACCTACCTGCTGATCGATGCGGAAACGAAGGACGCGCTGCTGATCGACCCGGTCGACCACCAGCTCGAACGCGACCTGGCGCTGATCAAGGATACCGGCGCACACCTGGCCTGGGTCATCGAGACCCACGCCCACGCCGACCACATTACCTCCGCCGGCCATCTCGCCATGCAGACCGGCGCGCACACCGCGGCGCCGTCGGGCTGCGATATCAGGCCAGCACAGAAGCAACTGATCGACGGCGACACCGTCGCATTCGGCAAGCAGGTGCTGCGCGCGATCCATACGCCCGGCCACACCGCCGGCAGCATGAGCTACCTGTGGGAAGAGCCCACGCCCGACGGCATCGTGCGCCGCGTCTTCACCGGCGATGCACTGCTGATCGACGGCTGCGGCCGCACCGATTTCCAGTCGGGCGACGCCGGCACGTTGTACGACAGCCTGACCCGCAAGCTCTTCGCGCTGCCTGACGACACCCGGGTCTATCCCGCGCACGACTACAAGGGCCAGACCTCCTCCACCATCGGCCATGAGCGCGCGCACAACAGCCGCGTATCGGGCCGCACGCGCGAGGAGTTCGTCGAGATGATGCGCAACCTTAACCTGCCACGGCCCAGGCTGATCGATATCGCGGTGCCGGCCAACCAGCGCCTGGGTCTGCGCGACGGCGAGAGCGTGCCGCACGGCGCCTGAAGCATTCCAACCTTAGGAGTCAGCGCATGTCCGTATATACCGCCGAAGTGCTGTGGCAACGCGACGGGCAGGATTTCACCGGCAACCGCTACAGCCGCAGGCACGTGCTGCGCTTCGACGGCGGCGCGGAAGTCCCGGGTTCGTCGTCGCCCCATGTGGTGCCGTTGCCGATGTCGGACGCCAGCGCGGTCGACCCGGAAGAGATGTTCATCGCATCGCTGTCGAGCTGCCACATGCTGTGGTTCCTGTCGCTGGCGGCAAAGCAGCGCTTTGTCGTCGACCGCTATGTGGATGCTGCCACCGGCGTGATGGAAAAGAACCGCGAGGGCCAGATGGCGATGACGGTGGTGACCTTGCGCCCCCAGGTCACCTTCTCCGGCGAGCGCGAACCTACCGGCGACGAGCTGGAGCGCCTGCACCATGCCGCGCACGATGCCTGCTTTATCGCCAATTCGGTCCGGACCGAGGTGCGGTGCGAACCGGTGGTCGCCGGCGCCTAGCCGACGTGCCATGCCAGGAACCGCGCAGCTTGCGGCACGGTCCGCGCCGGCGCGCCGCCTGCTGCGCTGGCTGCTGGCCGGTGTGGTCCTGCTGGGAGCCATCCTGATGCTGCAGGATCGCTTCCTTTATTTTCCCGACAAGGCCTCGGTCGACGACATGGTCGCGCCCGGACTGCGCACATGGCCGGGCCCGGATGACTTTCGCGGCCTGCTGGCCGAGCCGCACGGCCCCGTCCGCGCGACCGCCATCGTCTTCCACGGCAATGCCGGGCACGCCGGCCACCGCGGCTACTACGCCAGCGTGCTGACGCGGCTGGGCATCCGCGTGATCCTGGCCGAATACCCCGGCTATGGCCCGCGCAACGGGGCGCTTGGCGAGCGCAGTTTCGTCGACGATGCAGAGCAGCTCATCGCGCTAGCCCGCCGCCAGTTCGACGGTCCGCTGCTGCTGGTCGGCGAATCGCTCGGCGCCGGGGTCGCCGCTGCCGTCGCCGCGCGCCAGCGCGAGCACGTCGCCGCGGTGCTGCTGATCACGCCGTGGGATAAGCTGGCGAGCATCGCCTCGCACCACTACGCATGGCTGCCCACCGCCTGGCTGCTGCGCGACCGCTATGACAACGTGGCCAACCTGGCCGGACTGGGACGCCCGGTGATGGTAGTGGTGGCCGAGCGCGACAACATCGTGCCGGCGCGCTTCGGCAAGGCGCTCTATGAAGCGCTGGACGAACCCCGCCGCCTGGCCGTGATCGACCATGCCGGCCATAACGACTGGACCGGCTACGTCGACGAGGCGTGGTGGCGCAACGCGGTCGGGTTCCTGCTGGCGCCGCCCACGGCCCGCTGATCCGCGCAGTGCGCCGCCTGCATGCAGGGGCGCGGCTACAGCGTGAAGTGAGCGGATGGCGGAGTTACGCCGCCCAGCGCTCGCACGCCTTGCGCACGGTCTCGCGCTGGCTGCGCGCGTCGGCATCGGTCTGGCGCAGCCATTCCGCATCGCCGTCGCGGCGCTCCGCCAGCGCGCGGATATTGGCCAGTGCCGGCAGCGAATCGAGCGCCTCGGCATGCGGCACCAGCGCATCGCAGATCGACAGGATGTGGTCGGTGATCGGCATGCGCGTCAGCTCGTTGGGATGCACGTATTCGCCATCCAGCCCGAAGCGGCACGCCTGGAAGCGGTTGAAGGTGTACACCAGGTAATCGTCTTCCTGCGGCATGAACGGGCGCGACAGCAGCAGGTAGCGCGCCAGCATCTGGATATAGGCAGCGATATCGCAGGCGCGCTGCACCGTCAGCGGCGTGTCCATCACGCGGACCTCAATGGTGCCAAATTCTGGCTTGGGACGGATATCCCAGTAGAAGTCCTTCATGCTCTCGATGACGCCGGTGTTGCGCATCTTCTCGAAGTACGCGGTGAAGGCATCCCACGTCAGCAGGAAGGGCGCGCGCCCGCTCATCGGGAACGCCGCAACCGAATTCAGGCGCGCCGAGGCAAAGCCGGTGTCGACACCCTGTACATACGGCGACGACGCCGCCAGCGCAACGAAGTGCGGCACGTAGCGGCCGATGGCGTGCAACAGGAACAGTGACTCGTCCGCTGTCGGGCAGCCGATATGCACGTGCTGGCCGAACACGGTGAACTGCTTGGCCAGGTAGCCGTACAGCTCGGAGATGTACTGGTAGCGCGGCGAGTCCGAGATGGTGCGGTCGGACCATTGCATGAACGGATGCGTGCCACCGCCGGAAATGCCCAGGTTGAGCGAGTGCGAGGCCGCCACCATCAGATCGCGCATGGTGGTCAGCTCGTCCAGCGCCTGCTGGTAGCTGTGGCAGATGCCCGTGCTGATCTCGATCATCGACGGGCTGATCTCCGGCTTGATGTCACCCGCATGCTCGGCGCCCTTGAGGGCGCGCAGCAGGTCGGGCGCGAACGGCGCCAGGTCATAGTCGTGGCGGTTGACCAGCTGCAGCTCCAGCTCCACGCCGAAGGTGAGCGCCTCGGATTGCTTGAACGATTCGAGCGACATCAGCGCCCTCCTCCATTGGCCCGGGATTCGCCGGCGAAGCGCAGCGCCCACGCTGCCAACACCGGGCCGAGCAGTTGTTCGATCGCCAGCGCGCACAGGATGATGGCGGCCAGCGGCTGTCCGGTGCCGGGGTAGATGCGCGCGACGTCGCTCATCAGCAGGTAGGCCAGCCCCGACATCGGCGCCAGCGCCACCCCCAGCGCCATGCACTGGCGCATGCTCAGGCCCGAGAACGATCCCAGCGACACCACGCCGGCAAACTTGGCTAGGTGGCGCAGCAGCACCAGCACGATGGCGTAGACGCCACCCACGGCCCAGTCATGCGCGGTCAGCGGCAGGCCCAGCGACACCACCATGACGATGATCAGCAGGCTGCCGGCGCTGCCGAAATGCGGCGGCCAGACATGCGGCTGGCTGTCCTGGTGCTTGAACACCACGCCGGCCAGCAGCAGCGTCAGTGGCATCGACAATTTTAGTACCCGGGTCAGCGCCAGCGTGAACAGCACCAGCCCGACCAGCACCAGGAAGCTGTAATGGTCATCGGCCGACATGCGCTCATAGATCACGTGGCCGACCTTGCCCACCACCCATGCCAGCAGGCACGAACCCACCAGCAGGTAGAGCGGGTGCAGCAGCGCGGCGCCCAGGTTGCCGTATTCGGAATGCAGCCAGCCGGTGGTCAGCTGCACGATCGCGGCGGCATAGATGCTGTTCAGCGCTGCCATCGCCATCAGCCGCTCGGTGACCTGGCCCTCTGCGCGCAGTTCGTTCTTGAGCTGCAGCACGATGGTGGGCGAGGTGCTGACGGCAATGCCGCCCGCCAGGATGGCCACGCCGGGCGAGGCGCCGATCCATTGCAGCACCGCCGCGACCAGGCCCCAGGTCAGCAGGCTTTCGAAGGCGCTGGTCAGCAGCAGCCAGCGGTTGGCACGCAGCCAGGTCAGCGACAACCGGTGCCCGAGTTCGAACAGGGCCAGTGCCAGCGCCATATCGATCAGGATACGGGTCTGGTTGATCATGTTCTCGTCGACGATGCCGCGGCCCAGCATGCCGGCGAACAGCCCCGCGACGGCGTAGCCCACGATGCGCGGGCAGCGCAGCCAGCGGCGGCTCACCTCCCCCGCGAGGCCGGCGCCTACCAGCGCCAGGCCGACCCAGAACAGGCCGCCTGGGGCGAGGGGGAGTGTTGGAAATAGTTGGCTCAGTCCGTTCATGGTCGACATGGTAATGTAAGCACTTCACAATCCATGTCAGTGATTGTCCGACACCGCACCAAACGAGCAAGGAACTTCGGTCAAATTCACGCAAAAAACGCCATCTTCGGGATGGCGTTTTTTACATTTTGCGCGGAACCTGAGGCCGCCGGATCCGGTGCGGCGCTTCAGACGCCCCAGACTTTCCAGCGGGGGCGCGTGGACTTCAGCGCCGTCTCCACCTGCGCGTACAAAGTGCGCGTGGCGCCCTGCGCGCCGCCGCGGTCCCGTGCCTTGTCGAAGTAAGCCAGCGCGGTCTCACGCTGTTGCAGCCCGAGCGCCGACTCCACCACACGCAGGCATACTTCGGCATCCCAGTCGTCACGCACCGCAAAGGCCGCGGCAAAGTCCGCCATGGCCGCTTCGTGGCGCCGCGCGGCGTTATGGACCAGTCCGCGCTGCACGCGCGGCCCGGCCTGGTCCTCGGGATCGCCTTCGGTCAGTGCGACCGCTTGCTCGAACATCGGCAGCGCGCGCTCCGTGTCGCCCAGTTCGCGCCACAGCAGGCCGAAGCGGTTGTACAGCCAGGCATCCTCGACCAGCAGTGCGCGGCGCTGCTGGGCCTCGATCTCGGCGAGGGCGTCGGCACGGTCATGCTCGTCCATGCGCGCCATCTGCGCCTGCAGCAGCGCGGAAAAATGCGCGCGCGCGTGCGCCATCGGGTGCGCGGCCTCGCTGCGTGCCTCGACCGGCAGCGCATCCAGGCGGGCGTCCATGTGCGCCATCGCGGCGCGCGCGGCCTCGGCCGGTTCGGCGCCGCCCATGGCCTTCCATGCCGCGATCAGGCGGCTAAAGGCCCAGGTGACGTCGGCCGGGTTGCGCTCGAGCGGATAGCGGTTGAGCACTTCGCCGGCCAGCTCGACCACCTTGCCGTGCTGGCCCGCGCCGGCATGGCAATCGAGCAGGTCGATCCAGTGGTCGATGAACTCGCTGGCGGCCATGCCCTGGCGATGCAGCGCGATGCGTTCTTCCAGGTGCGCGGCATCGGCGGGCAGGCTGCGCGCCAGCAGGCGGCACAACAACGAATACACGTGCGGATCGGCATTGCCGCCGTGCCCGGCGGCATCGCCCTGGCCCGTGGCGAAATACTGGTCGTAGCACCTCACGCCGTGGCGGCAAGCGGCCACCAGCGTGAGGCGCAGCGCCGCCTCGGCGGCGGGGACTTCGTCGATGAACTCGCCCAGTGCCATTGCGGCCCGGTAGTACGCGGCGCCATCGTCGGACTTGTCGGTGATGGCAAAGCGCTGCCAGGGCTCGCGTTCGGCATCCTGCGCGCCGGCCTTGGCCAGTTGATGGCGCCAGGCCAGTTCGCGTACCTGTGCCTGCGGGTCAGGCACCTGGCGCAGGTAGACCGCCAGGTCGTCGAGCGCGCCCTGCGTGTCGCCCACGCCCCAGCGCAGCGGCGCGCGCAGCCGGCGCGCCTCGGGATGGTCGGGATGTTCGGCCAGCACGCGGGCGGCCTGGTCGGCGGCGAGCGCGTCGCCGGCACCGGCATCGAGCTGCAGCAGGTGCGGGTTATCCAGCGCCACGCGCCCCAGGCAGACGCGCATCAGCGGCTCCACCGGCGCGCCGGCGGCCTCGGCACGGGCAATGTAGTCGCGCACCAGCGGCGCGATGTCCTCGGCGCCCAGGTCGGGATTGCGGAACATCAAATCGTGCCAGTAGCGTGCCGCTGCGGCCATGTCGTTCATGCGCAGCGCGGCCAGCCCGGCATGGAAATGCGCCGGCCATTCGCCCGACAGCAGGCCGCTGCGCTGCGCGGCCTCATGCAGCCACGGGCGCGCCTCGGCGTCGCGGCCCAGGCTCATCAGCATGGCGCCGTAGCGGTGCGCGATCACGCCGCGCGAGGCCCAGCGGTGCGGCGGCTGCAGCGGCAGGCTGTCCAGGCGCGCGAGCGCCTCGTCCAGCACGGCAAGCGCCGCGGCCGCATCGCCGTTGTCGAAGTGCAGCCGCGCGCGCAGCGTGACGAAATCGACCACCTCGGGCCGGGCCTGCGCAAGCTGGTCGGCAATCTGCAGGGCTTCGGCAAAGCGGCCCCGGTTGGCAAGCTCGATGGCGTGGTCGTAGCTGACTTCCTGCACGGACACGTACTGCTCCTTCTGCATTTTTGATAAGCGAGTGCGGGATTATGCGCCATGAGGGCGATCCGCATTCGGACAACCATCGGCGCGGCAGCCGCTTTCTTAAGCTCTTGCACAAAACGAAAACAAAACGCCACCCGAGGGTGGCGTCTTGCCGGCGGGCAATGACTGCTTACTTGCCGCCAACCGTTTCCAGCACGGTCCACTTGCCGCCCACCACCTTGTAGACGGTGATGCCGCCGTCCTTCAGGTCGCCGCGGCCGTCATAGGCCAGCGTCTTGGTGGTCACGCCCTGCATGCTGGTCGCGGCCAGCACCGGCAGGTAGCGCGCCGGATCGGCCGAACCGGCCTTGACCATCGCGGTCATCATCGCGGTGGCGCCGTCATACGAATACGGCGAGTAGGTCTGCACCTTGGAGCCGAAGCGCTTCTCGTACTTCTTCTCGTAGGCGGCGCCGCCCGGCATCTGGTCCAGCGGCAGGCCGGCCAGCGACACGACGGTGCCTTCGGCGGCGGGACCGGCCAGCTTCAGGAAGTTGTCGGTCTTGGACATCTCGCCCGACACCAGCGGGGCCTTGATGCCCAGCTCCTTGACCTGCTTGGCCATCGGCGCGGACTGGGTCTCGGCGCCGCCGTAGAAGATGATGTCCGGGTTGCTGCGCTTGATGTTGGTCAGCACGGCCTTGAAGTCCACCGCCTTGTCGTTGGTGAACTCGCGGCGCACGACCTTGCCGCCGGCCGCCTTGGCGGCCTTCTCGAACTCGTCGGCCAGGCCCTGGCCGTAGGCGGTGCGGTCATCGACGATGGCGATGTTCTTCGCGCCCAGCTTCTTCACCACGAAGGCACCGATCACCGAACCCTGCTGGGTGTCGGAGGTCATCATGCGGAAGGTGGTCTTGAAACCCTGCTTGGTGTATTCCGGCGCGGTCGCCATGGCGATCTGCGGAATGCCGGCGCGGCTGTAGACCATCGACGCCGGGATGGTGGTGCCCGAGTTGAAGTGGCCCAGCATGCCCTGGATGCCGTTGTCGACCAGCTTCTGCGCGACTACCGAGCCGGTCTTGGGGTCGGCCTGGTCGTCTTCGGAGACCAGCACGAACTTGACTTCCTTGCCGCCGATCTTGGGCTTGGTGGCATTCATGTCCTCGATCGCGAGGACGATGCCGTTCTGCATGTCCTTGCCATACTGGGCCTGGCCGCCGGTCATCGGGCCGGCGTAGCCCAGCTTGATTTCCTGTGCCTGCGCGAACGCGGCGGAGGCGCCGGTCAGGCCGGCCAGGGTCAGGGCAACGGTCATTGCCGTCTTGTGGAATGTCGAGCTCATCAGATCTCCTTGGGTCCCAATTGGTGCCGCTCTGGTGCCGCGGTGGTGCCGCGGTGTTGCCGGTATGGCGCCATGAGCGGCGTATTTTTCCAGGCGCGGCCTGGCAGTGCCGCGCCCTCCTTGGTATACGCGGCGGGGCAGGATCGCTGCCGCCGCCGCGCGCTTCGACAAGACGCGCGTCCGAGAATGCCTCAGCCGATCGTCATCAAACTTGCATTGCCGCCCGCGGCCGCGGTGTTGACCGACAGCGAGCGCTCGATCAGCAGGCGGTCGAGCGCGACGGTCGGTTCGCCTTGCGCCAGGCCCTGCACGCCGATGATCGGCCCCGGGCGCGCCGCCACCTGTTCGCACACCGTGCGCAGCTGGTCGGAGTCGCCGTGGTGCAGCACCGCATCGATGGCGATGTCCTCGGCGGTCCAGTCAGCCACCATGCGGACGCGCGATTGTACGCCCTTAGGCAGCCGTGCAAACAGCCCCCGCGCAACAGGGTTTTCCGGCCACACGGCGTGCGCGCCGACGGTCAGCACGGCACCCAGCTGCAGCGCCAGGTCGGCTTCCTGCGCGGCCAGGCACAGCACGCGTCCGCGTGGCAGCAGCGTGTAGGTGTTGCGCTCGCCGGTGGGACCGGCCAGCGTCACCGCCAGGCCCGACGGCGATGCCGCGGCAAATCGCGCGCAGGCGTCGGCGACCGCGGGCAACTCGGTGGCGGCCCAGTTGCGGAAGGCCTCGGCGGCGCGCGCGGCTTCATCGTCCGCGCCGACCGGCTCGGCATGGTTTGTCACGTCGGCCGCGCGCACGCTGTGTGCCACCGCGTCCTGCGGACACACCGACAGCAGCCGGTGCAGGTACAGCGGGCCGCCCGCCTTGGGACCGGTGCCCGACAGCGCCTCGCCGCCGAACGGCTGCACGCCGACCACGGCACCGACGATATTGCGGTTCACGTACAGGTTGCCCACATGGGCGCGGCTGACAATGAACGAGATGGTCTCGTCGATACGGGTATGGATGCCCAGCGTCAGGCCGTAGTTGGTGCCGTTGATCTGGCTGACCATGGTGTCGAGCGCCGCGCGCGGGAAGCGCACCACGTGCAGCACCGGGCCGAACACCTCGCGCTTCAGTTCCTCGATGCTGTCCAGCTCGATCAGCGTCGGCGGCACGAAGGTGCCATTGCGGCAGCTGGCGCCCTGCGCGGCGTTGGGATCGGCCTGGTGGACGCGACGGCCCTTGGCACGCATGGCGTCGATATGGCGCACGATGTTGGCGCGCGCCTCTTCGTCGATCACCGGGCCGACGTCGGTCGACAGGCGATCCGGGTTGGCCATGGTCAGTTCCTGCATCGCGCCCTTGAGCATCTCCAGCACGCGGTCGGCCACGTCCTCCTGCAGGCATAGCACGCGCAGCGCCGAGCAGCGCTGGCCGGCCGAGTCGAAGGCGGAGTTGACCACGTCGCCGACCACTTGCTCGGCCAGCGCCGAGGAGTCGACGATCATCGCGTTCTGGCCGCCGGTCTCGGCGATCAGCGGGATCGGGCGGCCGGCGGCGTCCAGACGCCCGGCGACGTTACGCTGCAGGATGCGCGCGACCTCGGTCGAGCCGGTGAACATCACGCCCTTGACGCGGGCATCTCCCACCAACGCGGCACCGACGGTCTCGCCGCGGCCCGGCAGCAGTTGTACCGCGCCGGCCGGCACGCCGGCTTCGCGCAGCAGCTTCACCGCTGCGGCGGCGATCAGCGGCGTCTGCTCGGCGGGCTTGGCCAGCACCGGGTTGCCGGCGGCCAGCGCCGCGGCCACCTGGCCGGTGAAGATCGCCAGCGGGAAGTTCCACGGGCTGATGCAGACCACCGGGCCCAGCGGCCGGTGGGTCTCGTTGTCGAAGCCGCGGCGAACTTCGGCGGCGTAGTAGCGCAGGAAGTCCACCGCCTCGCGCACTTCGGCAATGGCGTTGGAGAAGGTCTTGCCGGCCTCGCGCATGATGATGCCCATCAGCGACTGCATCTGGGCTTCCATCAGGTCCGCGGCGCGCTCCAGCGCGGCGGCGCGCACGTCCGGCGGCGTGGCCTGCCAGATCGGCGCGGCGTTGACGGCGGCCTGCAGCGCGGCGTCGACGTCGGCCTGGCTGGCTTCCGTGACCTGGCCGACCACGTCGCGGTGGTCGGCGGGGTTCAGCACGGGCGTGGTGATGGCGTCGGCAGCGCGCGGCGAATCAGCGACCAGCGCGGCGCCCAGCATCGGCTCGGCGACCTGGCGCTCGCTGGCGCCCGCCAGCAAGGCCGACGACAGCGACGCCAGGCGGTGTTCGTTGGCCAGGTCGATGCCGGCCGAGTTGGGACGGCTCTTGCCATATAGCGTGCGCGGCGACGGAATGCGCGGATGCGGCAGGCCCAGCGTGCCTTCGTCGCGATGCATGGCCTCGACCACGGCGACCGGGTCGGCGACCAGTTCGTCCAGCGAGATGGTGTCGTCGGCGATGCGGTTCACGAACGAGGTGTTGGCGCCGTTTTCCAGCAGGCGGCGCACCAGGTAGGCCAGCAGCGTTTCATGCGTGCCGACCGGCGCGTAGATGCGGCACGGCCGGTTGAACTTGCCGTCGGCGGTCGGGCCAACCACCTGGTCGTAGAGCGGCTCGCCCATGCCGTGCAGGCACTGGAACTCGTACTGGCCGGGGTAGTAGCTGTGGCCGGCGATCTGGTAGATAGCGGACAGCGTATGCGCGTTGTGCGTCGCGAACTGTGGATAAATCGCGTCCGGCACCGACAGCAGCTTGCGCGCGCAAGCGACGTACGACACATCGGTGTAGACCTTGCGCGTGTAGACCGGATAGCCCTCCAGCCCTTCCACCTGGCCACGCTTGATCTCGCTGTCCCAGTAGGCGCCCTTGACCAGGCGGATCATCAGGCGGTGGCGGCTGCGGCGGGCCAGGTCGATCAGGTAGTCGATCACGAACGGGCAGCGCTTCTGGTAGCCCTGCACCACGAAGCCGATACCGTTCCAGCCGGCCAGCTCGGGCTCGAAGCACAGGCGTTCGAGCAGGTCGAGCGAAATCTCCAGCCGGTCGGCTTCCTCGGCATCGATATTGATGCCGATGTCGTACTGGCGCGCCAGCAGCGTCAGCGACTTCAGGCGCTCGTACAGTTCGCCGATCACACGCTCATGCTGCGCACGGCTGTAGCGAGGATGCAGCGCCGACAGCTTGATCGAAATGCCCGGGCCCTCATAGATACCGCGGCCGCGCGAGGCCTGGCCGATGGCGTGGATGGCCTGCTCGTATGAAGCCAGGTAGCGCACGGCATCGGCCTCGGTCATGGCCGCTTCGCCCAGCATGTCGTAGGAATAGCGGAAGCCCTGTGCCTCGTACTTGCGCGCGTTGGCAAGCGCCTCGGAAATGGTCTCGCCGGTGACGAACTGCTCGCCCATCAGGCGCATCGCCATGTCCACGCCCTTGCGGATCAGCGGCTCGCCGCCCTTGCCGATGATGCGCGTCAGCGCCTTGGTCAGGCCCGATTCGGTATGCGTGGCGACCAGCTTGCCGGTCAGCAGCAGGCCCCAGGTGGCGGCGTTGACGAACAGCGACGGGCTCTGGCCCAGGTGCGACTGCCAGTTGGCGCCGCTGATCTTGTCGCGGATCAGCGCGTCGCGGGTGGCCTTGTCGGGAATGCGCAGCAGCGCCTCGGCCAGGCACATCAGCGCCACGCCTTCCTGCGACGACAGCGAGAATTCCTGGATCAGGCCCTGCACCAGGCCTTCGCGGCCAGTGCCGACCTTCTGCTCGCGCAGCCGCGTGGCCAGCGTCTTGGCCATCTTGATGGCGGCTTCGGCCTGCTGCTGCGGCAGGCGCGCCTGTTCCAGCAGCACCGGCACGCAGTCGGTCTCGGGACGGCGGTAGGCGGAGGTGATGGCGGCGCGCAGCACCGATTGCGGCTGGATGCTTTGCGCGAATTCCAGGAACGGCTGCGGCGCGCCGTCGGCCGGGACCAGGTCGGAGGCGTCGGCACCATCGGCGTCGGCCGAACCGGCGGCGCTGGTCTCGTGCGGCAGGTGCCCGCGCTCGACTTGCTCCAGGTAAGTGAAGATGGCCTGCTTGATCAGCCAGTGCGGCGTGCGGTCAATGGATTGGGCGACACGCTTGAGGCGATCGCGCGAGGCGTCGTCGAGCTTGACGCCGAGAGTGGTGGTGGCCATGCGGGCAGTTCTCCGAAAAACTGGGGCGCCGCCGGTAATACCGCGCCGATGCCACAAGGCACGGACGCACGACCGGCCGCAGCCTTTGAGCTGGCGCGATCTTACTCCCGAAAAACCTAAAGGTGCAACCTAGTGCAACCCTAACGTTAACCCTGATAAGTGGGTTGCACTCATACCGCCCGCCGCACCGGGCTCATATCCGGAGCGGATCAATTTCCAGCTGCCAGCGCACCCCTTTCGCCTCCCTCCCTGCCTCCGCGAAAGTCTGTACCCACTCAGCCACGAACCGTTGCAGCGCGGGCCTTGAGGTCGCCTCGACCAGCATCTGGGCGCGCTCGCGGTTGGCGATGCGCACCATCGACATCGGCACCGGGTCGTGCAGTTGCACCTCGGCCGCCAACTGGCAGGAGTCGGCGTGCCGCCGCGCTGCCTGCAGGAACTGCAGGGCCCGCTCCAACTCGCCGTGCTCCGCGGTGACCAGCACCTGGAAGCAGAACGGGGGTAACCCGGCCTGGCGCCGCTCTCGCAACTGGCTGGCCGCGAATCCATCATAGTCATGGCGCGTCAGCGCCTGCAATGCCGGGGTGTCCGGATAGCGGGTCTGGATCAGCACCTCGCCCGGTAGCCCGGCGCGCCCGGCGCGCCCCGCCACTTGCATCAGCGACGCGAACAGGTGCTCGGCGGCGCGGAAATCGTGGCTGAACATGGCGGCGTCCGGATGCACGATCCCGACCAGCGTTACGCGCTGGAAGTCATGACCCTTGGCGACCATCTGGGTGCCCACCAGGATGTCGACTTCGCCGGCGTGGACTTCGTCGAACATCGCCTGCGCGCTGCCCTTGCGCCGGGTGGAATCGGCGTCGATACGGGCGATGCGGGCCTGCGGGAAACGCGACGCCAGCGCTTCCTCGATGCGCTGGGTACCGCGACCAAGCGGCGCAATATCGACATTGCCGCAGTCCGGGCAGTGGTGCGGCACCGGGGCCTCCAGTCCGCAGTGGTGGCAGCGCAGGCGCCGCTCCGGCCGGTGCAGCACCAAATACGCCGAGCAGCGCGGACAGTTGGACAGCCAGCCGCAGCTGTCACAGGCAATCACCGGCGCGTAGCCGCGCCGGTTCAGGAACAGCAGGCTCTGTTCGCCGCGCGCCAGCCGGGCGTCGATGGCTTCCAGCAGCGGCACCGACAACCCCTCGAACAACGCGCGCTGGCGCTGCCGCTCATGGTTCAGGTCGACCAGCCGGACCACTGGCAGCGCGGCATCGGCCTGGGCGCGCTCGCGCAGCACCAGCTTGCGGTAAGTGCCCTGCCCTGCCCGCCACCAGGTTTCCATCGAGGGCGTGGCCGAACCGAGCACGACCGCAATGCCTCGCTGCTTGGCGCGCCACACCGCCAGATCGCGCGCCGAGTAGCGCAGCCCTTCCTGCTGCTTGTAGGAGGTATCGTGCTCTTCGTCGATCACGATCAGTGCCAGCGCCGGCAACGACGCCATCACGGCCATGCGCGTGCCCAGCACGATACGGGCCTCGCCGCAGTGCGCTGCCAGCCACTGCAGGCTGCGCTCCTGGTCGGCCAGGCCGCTGTGCAGCACCGCCAGCGGCAGGTGCGGGAAACGCGCGGCGATGCGCGTCTGCAACTGCGGCGTCAGGTTGATTTCGGGGACCAGCATCAGCACCTGGGCGTGCGGATCGCGCTCCAGCACGGCCTGCATGGCGTGCAGGTAGACCTCGGTCTTGCCGCTGCCGGTGACGCCGTGCAGCAGGAACGAAGCGAAACCCTGCGCTTCGGCGATCGCCTGCACCGCGGCGCGCTGCTCGTCGTGCAAAGCGGGGGCCGCGGACGGCGCTTGCATTGGGGCGGTTGGCAGCAGCGGCCGGGCGATGCGATCGGCTTCGACCCAGCCGGCAGCCTGCCATTCGGCCAGCCGAGCCGGTGCCGCAGCGCACAGCGCGCGCGCATCGGCCAGCGCCAGTGGCGTGCCGGCGGCCACGCGTTCGGCGAGCGCCTGTGCCAGCGCCCGCACGCTGCGGGCACGCGGCGGCACAGCGGCCAGCAAGTTTTCCACATGCGCAGGCAACAGGCGGTATTCGTCGGTGCGGGCACGCTGCGCCAAGCCCGGCCAACTTTCGGCTTCGCGCAACGCCGGCGGGAGCGCCGGCAGCATGACTTCGCCCAGGCGGCGCTGGTAGTAGCGCGCGGCAAATGCGGCCAGCGCGATCCAGTCGGGCGGCAGCGGCGGCATCCAGTCCAGGCGCTGTGCCACCGGGCGCAGTCGGTCGGGCGGCACATTGGAAGTGACAGCGCGCTCCACAGCCATGCCGACCAGGTTGCGGCGGCCAAATGGCACCACGACCAGGTCGCCGGGCGCTACCTCGGGCATCGCCAGGTAGTCGAAGCAATCGTCAGCGGGTGTATCCAGGGCCACACGGACGATCGGCAGCGCGATGGCCGGGCCGCCACTCGATATGGTCGCGGCGCTGCTATCGTCCGCCATCGGACCTGACCTGGTGCATGCCAATTGCGCAATGGCTGTGCACGGGGCGGCAGCACGGCGGGAGCGGGCGGTTTTGTGTGCAGCGCAACATCAACTTAAAGTAAAACTTGAAATGTGGCCCTAAGTCGATGATAGATGACTGGTTTTCCACTAATTCCAACGCCCCTGTGGATAACTTTGTTGAAAAGTCGCTCGGGAGCGCCCGGAAGGCCCGGAAATCAAGGATTCCACTGGCATCGGCCCGCGCTTTGCAAATCTTCCAAATCCTTAAAAATCAAGACCTTGCAAACATCCCCCGTATAGGTTAAGGCGTTACCCTCTCTTGCACTGCGGCAAACCTATCGGTGTGCATAAGTCAAGCCCCGACAATCAACTCCGGGCACCTTTTTGGCGAATGCTGGCAAAAAAGTTAACTTGACAGGCGTGAGCGGCGCGGCTCCCGCATCACCGGGTACGCGCCGCCGCGTTTCGCTGCAGCGCGGGGCGCGGCGAGCCCGGCCGCAGCGACGCATATCGCCCGGGTCACTTCTGCGCGGTGCGCAGCTTGCGGCTGTAGGCGTGCACTTCGTCGACCAGCACGGTGACATGCTCGGGCGGGGTGAACTGCGAGATGCCGTGGCCAAGGTTGAACACATGGCCGTCGCTGCCGCCGCCCGCCGCGTAGCTGTCCAGCACACCGCGCACCTGCTCGCGGATCGCCGCCTCGGGCGCGAACAGCACGGTGGGGTCGATATTGCCCTGCAAAGCCACCCGCCCGCCGGTACGGTGGCGCGCCGCGGCCAGGTTGACAGTCCAGTCCAGCCCGATCGCGTCGGCGCCGGTATCGGCCAGCGCCTCGAGCCACAGTCCGCCGCCCTTGGTAAAGACGATCGCCGGCACCTGCTCGCCAGCGTGCTCGCGCTTCAGTCCGGCAAGCACGCGGCGCATATAGGCCAGCGAGAACGTCTGGTACATGCCGTCGGCGAGCGCGCCGCCCCAGGTGTCGAAGATCATTATGGCCTGCGCGCCCGCCTCGATCTGGGCGTTCAGGTATGCCGATACGGCCTGCGCGTTGATTTCCAGAATGCGGTGCATCAGGTCCGGGCGGGCATACATCATCGCCTTGACCGTACGGAAGTCGTCCGAGCCGCCGCCTTCGACCATGTAGCACGCCAGCGTCCACGGGCTGCCCGAGAAGCCGATCAGCGGCACGCGCTGGCGGCCGTCCTGCACCAGCGCCCGGCGGATCTCGCTGACTGCGTCGAACACGTACTGCAGCGAAGACATGTCGGGCACGGCCAGTTTCTGCACGTCGGCTTCAGTGCGCAGCGGATGCGCGAAGCGCGGGCCTTCGCCCTGGGCGAACGACAGGCCGAGGCCCATGGCGTCGGGAACGGTCAGGATATCGGAGAACAGGATGGCCGCGTCCAGCGGATAGCGGTCCAGCGGCTGCAGTGTCACCTCGGTGGCGTAAGCCGGGTTCTTGGCCAGCCCGAGGAAGCTGCCGGCGCGCGCGCGCGTGGCGTTGTACTCGGGCAGGTAGCGGCCTGCCTGGCGCATCAGCCACAGCGGCGTGTATTCGGTGGGCTGGCGGCGCAGCGCGCGCAGGAAGGTATCGTTCTGCAGTGCGGTCATGGTCATCCTCGTAAGACCGCTATTCTAAGGGATGGGCGGCGCGCACCGGCGCTTCAGGGTGTGCTCCGGGTGCGCGCCCGACGCGCCGTGGCTACGGCTCAGGCGTCGTCGAGCAGGTCGCGGAAGGCTCCGGCGGCACGCCGCATCCATTCGCGCGCACGCCGGGCTTCAGGCTGCAGCCGCGCGAAGCCGTGGGCCATGCCGCTGGCCTCGATGGTAATCACCGGTGCGTCGTGGCGCACCAGGTAGTCGGCATAGGCCAGCCCATCGTCGCGCAGCACGTCGTGGGCCGCGACCACGATCACGGTCGCGGGCGGCCGAACCGGTGCTGCGGCCATCAGGTGCACGCGCGGGTCGACATGCGCCGCGCCTTGCGCGAGGGCCTCGGCGCCGATGAACTGAGTCCAGAACCAGGCCATTTCGTCGCGCGTCAGCCCAGGGCCATCGGCAAAGGCTCGGTAGCTTTCCGTGGCCAGTACCGGCGCCGTGACCGGGTAGATCAGCAGTTGGGCGTCGACCCGCACCGCATTGCCGCCGTTGAGCTGCTGTGCTGCCTGCGCTGCCAGGTGGCCACCTGCGCTGTCGCCGGCCAGCGCCAGGAAGTCTGGTGCCAGGCCCAGCGCCTGCCGCTGGCCCGCCAGCCACGCCACCGCTTCCACGGCGTCGTCGCAAGGCGCGGGGAATGGATGCTCGGGCGCCAGCCGGTAGTCGACGCTGACCACCGTGCAACCGGTATCCGCGGCGAGCAATGCCGCCACAGTATGGTGGGTCTGGGGCGAGCCGATGACCCAGCCGCCCCCATGGAAGTACACGATCAGCCGCGGCCGGGCTTCGGCCTGTGGCCGGAACAGCCGCGCGCCAAGCGTGCGGCCCGGCAGCGGGATCTGCAGGTCCTGCACGGTGATACCCTCGGGGTCCGGCAGCAGCGAAGTCGCGACGATCTCGGCGAAGCGGGCGCGGCGCGCGGCGGCGTCTGCAGGCGCGGGCACGCCGGCATAGCGCTCGGCCAGGCCGCGGTAGTAGGCAGTCAGTTCTGGATCGATGGCCATGGTCGGCGAGGGCTTGTAAAAACGAAAACGGGTCAGTGCTGGCGGGGCTCAGCGCGGCGCCAGTGCGCGCGTCAGTTCAATCTTGCTGCAGCAGTCCTGGACCGCCAGCAGTCCCGCCGCAGCGGCTCGGCGCACGGCTTCGTCATTGACGATGCCAAGCTGCAGCCAGACCCCGCGCGCACCGATGGCGATGGCGTCATTGACCACCCCGGGCGTGTCTTCGGCACGGCGAAAGATGTCGACCCATTCAATACGGGCTCCCCTGGCGGCCATCGCCTCGGAGGCTTGTTGCAGACTCGCGTGACAGGTCTCGCCAAGGATGCGCTCGCCGGCGTGGCGTGGATTTACCGGCACGATACGGAAGCCGTGGCCCCGCAGGAATTCCGCCACTTCATGGCTGGCGCGCTCGGGGCGGTCGGACAGGCCAACCACCGCCACAGTCTTCATCGCCAGCATGGCTTGTATCGCTGGCTGCATCTCTGGGTGCATTCCGCCTCCGGCTGTGAACAACTACTGGACAAGTCTTGGGATAACGGCTGGACAACTACTGGATAACCGGGGACAACCGTGTCGCTTCCGTCAGCCGGGGGCCGTCCAGCGCGGTGGACGCGTCGAATCGTAACCGCGAATCACCGGATGGACATAGTGCGAGAGCGAACACGAAAAACGACCCGTGAATGATACGATATCGGCACGTTTCAGCGGCGAACGTGATGTCAACGCGAAGAAATGTGGTGAACGCAGCGGATGTCGGTGCAAGAGACTTTCAACTTCTTGCAAAACGATACATTTTGTTACTGCCATGCCGGGGAGTTTCCCCCACAATGCATTGACACACCCGCTGTCTGGGTGCGGCGCCCCAGCAAAGATTGCTGTGCAGACCTAAAAGGGGCGTGGTGAAGAAAGCCTTTTTGTAGCGTTTCTTGCAGCAACCCGATTTTCCGATCCAGCAAAAACGCCGCTGGACCGGAGCACCAGGAAGACCGTTTAGCGCGTGGCCTTTGCAGCCTGTAGCGGATATCAGGTATCCGATGCGCTTTGATTGTCACCTGGACCGAACCCGTTCCTTCGAATTGACCCCTCGAAGGGATTTTCCCGTCCGCGCGGAGCCTCCCCGGCCCGCGCGCTTTTTTTTGTCCAAGGCAAGCGAAAGCATATCGCTGGGCCTACAAAAAAGGCAGCCTTGCGGCTGCCTTTTTTAAATGTCGCATCGAAAAAACAACAACGCGACAGCACTACCGAAGCAGTTACTTCTTACGACGCAGGCGGGCAATGGCAGCCAGCTGCGCAGCCGCCACGGCGAGCTCGCTCTGGGCACGTGCCAGGTCCAGATCGCTGCTTTGGTTTTGCATCAGCTCTTCGGCCGCGCGCTTGGCTTCCTGGGCCTTGGCTTCGTCCAGGTCGCCACCGCGGATTGCGGTGTCGGCCAGCACGGTGACGAGCTTGGGCTGCACTTCGAGAATGCCGCCGGCAACGAACACGAACTCTTCGCTGCCGTCTTCCTTCTCGATGCGCACCGCACCCGGCTGGATGCGCGTGATCAGCGGCGTGTGGCCCGGCAGGATGCCCAGCTCACCCGACTCGCCCGGCAGCGCAACGAACTTCGCCTGGCCGGAGAAGATCGACGCTTCCGCGCTGACGACGTCTACAAGAATGGTTGCCATATCTGATCCTTTCTCCAATCGCTTCGCTTCTGACGGCTGCACCGCTTGGCGCGATGCACCGCCGCCCCCGCAAACGCGGGGGCATTGAAACAAGGCTTACTGGAGCTTCTTGGCCTTCTCGAAGGCTTCGTCGATCGAGCCGACCATGTAGAACGCCTGCTCGGGCAGGTGATCGCACTCGCCGTCGACCAGCATCTTGAAGCCGCGGATGGTTTCCTTCAGCGGCACATACTTGCCCGGCGAACCCGTGAACACTTCCGCCACGTGGAACGGCTGCGACAGGAAACGCTGGATCTTCCGAGCGCGGTTCACTGCCAGCTTGTCTTCCGGCGACAGTTCGTCCATGCCCAGAATCGCGATGATGTCGCGCAGTTCCTTGTAGCGCTGCAGGGTCTGCTGCACGCGGCGGGCCACTTCGTAGTGTTCCGTACCGACGATCTGCGGGTCCAGCTGGCGCGAGGTCGAATCCAGCGGATCCACTGCCGGGTAGATACCCAGCGCAGCGATGTCACGCGACAGCACCACGGTCGAGTCCAGGTGCAGGAAGGTGGTGGCAGGCGACGGGTCGGTCAAGTCATCCGCAGGCACGTACACGGCCTGGATCGACGTGATCGAGCCGGTCTTGGTCGACGTAATACGTTCCTGCAGCTTGCCCATTTCTTCAGCCAGCGTCGGCTGGTAGCCCACGGCCGAAGGCATACGGCCCAGCAGTGCGGACACTTCGGTACCGGCCAGCGTGTAGCGGTAGATGTTGTCCACGAAGAACAGGATGTCACGGCCTTCGTCACGGAAGCGCTCGGCCATGGTCAGGCCGGTCAGCGCCACGCGCAGACGGTTGCCCGGCGGCTCGTTCATCTGGCCGAACACCATGGCCACCTTGTCGAGCACGTTCGAGTCCTTCATTTCGTGGTAGAAGTCGTTCCCTTCACGGGTACGCTCGCCCACGCCGGCAAACACCGACAGACCGCTGTGCTGCTTGGCGATGTTGTTGATGAGCTCCATCATGTTGACGGTCTTGCCCACGCCAGCACCACCGAACAGACCCACCTTGCCGCCCTTTGCGAACGGGCAGACCAGGTCGATCACCTTGATGCCGGTTTCGAGCAGGTCAACGGAAGGCGACAGTTCGTCGAACTTCGGTGCCTTCTGGTGAATCGCACGCAGTTCGTCCGATTCGATCGGGCCGGCTTCGTCGATCGGGCGACCCAGCACGTCCATGATACGGCCCAGGGTACCGTGGCCAACCGGCACCGAAATCGGGGCGCCGGTGCCCTTCACTGCCATGCCGCGGCGCAGACCGTCCGACGAGCCCAGGGCAATGGTACGCACCACGCCGTCACCGAGCTGTTGCTGGACTTCGAAGGTCAGGCCCTTCTCGGCGAACGAGCCCTCGCCGCTGTCTTGCAGCACGAGCGCGTCGTACACCTTCGGCATTGCGTCGCGGGGGAACTCGATGTCCACCACGGCGCCAATACACTGCACAATATTTCCGATACTCATTTCGTATCTCCGATAGCTTGAATTCGTGACGCCTTAGACCGCAGCTGCACCGCTGACGATTTCCGACAGTTCCTTGGTGATCGCGGCCTGACGGGTCTTGTTGTAGACCAGTTGCAGTTCGCCGATCACGTTCTTGGCGTTGTCGGACGCAGCCTTCATGGCCACCATGCGCGCCGATTGCTCGGACGCCATGTTCTCGGCCACGGCCTGGTACACCAGCGCCTCGACGTAGCGGACGAGCAGCTCTTCCACTACGGTCTGGGCGTCGGGCTCGTAGATGTAATCCCACGAGTAGGCGCGCTTCTCTTCTTCGGTTTGGACCAGCTTGTCGGCGGCGAGCGGCAGCAGCTGCTCAACCATCGGTTCCTGCTTCATCGTATTGATGAACTTGGTGTACGCCAGGTACACCGCGTCGACCTCACCATTGGTGAAGGCATCGAGCTGGACCTTGATCGCGCCGATCAGCTTTTCCAGATGCGGGGTGTCACCGAGGTGCACCACGTGCGAGATCACCTTCGCGCCGACACGGCCCAGGAACTGCATGCCCTTGGTGCCGATGGCGGTGGCTTGCACTTCCACGCCGCGGCCCTGCAGGGACTTCAGTTCGTTGGTCACGGCGCGCAACACGTTCGTGTTCAGGCCGCCGCACAGCCCCTTGTCGGTCGTGACCACGATCATGCCGACGCGCTTGACGTCGCGTTCCTGCATGAATGGGTGCTTGAACTCGGGGTTGGCCGTAGCCAGGTGCGCCGCGATGTTGCGCACCTTCTCGGCGTAGGGACGGGCATGGCGCATCCGCTCCTGCGCCTTGCGCATCTTGGATGCGGCGACCATCTCCATCGCCTTGGTGATCTTGCGCGTGTTCTGCACGCTCTTGATCTTGGTTCGAATCTCTTTCGTTCCGGCCATATCTTCCTCTCCATCCGAACCATCGCCGCGCCGGCGTGAGCCAGGCGCGGCGGCGGTGTCGTGGAATCACGCGGTTAGAACGCGGCGGACTTCTTGAAATCCTCGACAGCGGCACGCAGGGCGGGCTCATCTTCCTTCGAGAGCTGCTTGGTCTCTTCAATGCGGTTGATGAGGTCGGCGTACTTGGTCTTCAGATGGTCGTGCAGGCCCTTCTCGAACGGCAGAATGTCCTTCACTTCCACGTTGTCGAGGAAGCCGTTGTTGGCGGCGAACAGCGACGCGGCCAGCTGCCACACTTGCAGCGGCTGGTATTGCGGCTGCTTGAGCAGTTCGGTCACGCGGCGGCCGCGCTCGAGCTGCTTGCGGGTGGCATCGTCCAGGTCCGAGGCGAACTGCGCGAACGCAGCCAGTTCACGGTACTGGGCCAGGTCGGTACGGATACCGCCGGACAGGTTCTTCACCACCTTGGTCTGTGCAGCACCACCGACGCGCGACACCGAGATACCGGCGTTGATGGCGGGGCGGATACCGGCGTTGAACAGATCGGTTTCCAGGAAGATCTGGCCGTCCGTGATCGAGATCACGTTGGTCGGCACGAACGCGGACACGTCGCCGGCCTGCGTTTCGATCACCGGCAGCGCGGTCAGCGAACCGGTCTTGCCCTTGACGGCGCCGTTGGTGAACTTCTCGACGTACTCGGCGTTCACGCGGGCAGCACGCTCCAGCAGGCGCGAGTGCAGGTAGAACACGTCGCCCGGGTAGGCTTCACGGCCCGGCGGGCGGCGCAGCAGCAGCGACACCTGGCGATACGCCCAGGCTTGCTTGGTCAGATCGTCGTAAACGATCAGCGCGTCTTCGCCGCGATCGCGGAAGTACTCGCCCATCGTGCAGCCGGCGTAGGCAGCCAGGTACTGCATGGCGGCCGAGTCCGAAGCGGCGGCGGCCACGACGACGGTGTATTCCATCGCGCCGTGCTCTTCCAGCTTGCGCACCACGTTGGCGATCGTCGAAGCCTTCTGGCCGATTGCCACGTACACGCAGAAGACGCCCTTGCCCTTCTGGTTGATGATGGCGTCGACAGCGACG